>CAYOJD010000062.1:0-19359 GCA_964404205.1 uncultured Prolixibacteraceae bacterium | reverse complement strand
ATGAAAAAAGGAATCTTCACCATTTTAGTTTGTCTGGCCGCTTTCAGTTTCGCGGAAGCGCAAAAAACGGTTGGTCTCGACCACTGGTACAACCGCGAAACCAACAGTAAAACCAACGAACCCTACCACTATCTCTGGAACGACAGTGCTTTTAGCGGCTTCTCGCAACTGGGCGAGCTTTTCAGTCAAAAAGGGGCCACACTGCAAACCATTGGAGCTAAGCCGAATCAGGCCAACTTAAACAATGTCGATATTTATATCATTGTCGACCCCGATACCCCAAAAGAGTCGGCTAATCCAAACTATATAGGCAAGAATGAAATATTATTGCTGAAGAAGTGGGTGAAAAACGGAGGCGTACTGTTGCTGATGGCCAATGATGGCCCCAACTGTGAATTCGAGCACTTCAATCAGCTTGCCGGAATATTTGGGTTTCATTTCAATCCGGCAACCCTCAATCCTGTGATCAACCGTGTTTGGGAAATGGGGGCTGAGATCAATCTGCCCGACCATTCGCTCTTCAACGATGTGCATAAAATCTATCTAAAAGAGGTGGCCTCCATCGCCCTTTCGGGGAAAGCCACACCGGTACTGACCGATGGGCATGATCATTTTATTGCCGAAACCCGGTTCGGAAAGGGATATGTAATGGCGATTGGCGACCCGTGGCTATACAACGAATATATCGATCATGCCCTTTTGCCAGAAAGCTTCGAAAACCTGAAAGCTGCGAATAATCTGGTTGAATTGCTGTTAAATAAAACAAACTAACGGCATTTCAGGAATTATTCTAAGTTTGTGGTGTAATTGGTGTTGAATGGATATCTACAATACTACATTAGTCGGAAAACTAAAGTGCGGCGATATTACTTCATTTGAGATTATTTATAAGTCGCATTACAAAAGGATATATCACTTTGTCTTTCAATATCTGCAAGACAAAGAGATTGCTTCCAATATTGTTCAGGATGTTTTTTCTTCGCTGTGGGATAACCGGGAACGACTTGAAAACGACACCAATCTGAACGCCTGGTTATATACGGTAGCCAAAAACAGTGCCCTCAAACTACTTAGGTCGATAAAATGCGAAAGCAAACATGTGTCAGAGCTCTCTGTCCGACTTATTAACATTAACTATCAGGCATTGAGCGAACTCGACACTTCGCCGCTCTCCTTTATTGAAGTCGAACGTATTATCCGTACAACTCTCGACAGCTTATCACCTCAATGCAGAAAGGCTTTTGAGTTAAGCCGTTTTGAAGACAAAAAGTACGCAGAGATAGCAGAGCAGATGCAAATCTCTCAAAAGACAGTCGAAACACACATTTCAACTGCTTTAAAACACTTCCGCATTGCATTAAAAGACTACTTACCACTCGTAGTTTTCCTTTTCCAATAATTTTTTTCGTTTTTTCACTCAGGGTAAAATCGGGTGAAGGGATTATACTATCAAAATGTCAGTGATGAAAGACGAACAGCTTATCGGTTTTATCAGTGGAGCCATTACTAACCCATCAGAAATTGAGGCCATTGTTGCCTGGATTGAGGCTTCGCCTGAAAATCGTAAACAATATAACAACCTGCTCAATAGTTGGGCAATCTCAGGCATAGTACTCGAAAGCTGTGACCTGAATCTTGATTACAGTTTCAGTCAACTGAAGAAAAAGAAATTTGGATTATACGCCATTCTTAACTATTTAAAATATGCTGCGGCAATCATCCTTATACTGGCTTGCGGGGCTTTGATACCCCGGGTAGCGACCCGTATGATTACAGCCCCAGATGAAATTGTTTGGACAGAGATAAAAGTACCATGCGGGCAAAATGCAGAAATTACGCTCGCCGACTCGACCAAAGTATGGCTTAATTCGGGGAGTAATTTTCGTTATCCAAATACTTTCAATCCCCAAAACCGTCAGGTTGCCCTCAATGGAGAAGCCTTCTTCCGCGTAAAATCGGATAAATACCACCCATTCCACATTCAAACAAATGGGATGAATGTGAGGGTAACCGGAACGACTTTTAATGTGGAAGCTTATGATACTGAAAAGAGTATGGCTGTGACCTTGGTTGAAGGTCAGGTTGAACTTCGAACGCAAAGCGGGAAATTAATTTCGAAGATGACTCCCAATATGTTGGCCACACTCAACAAAAAAAACAATACCCTTGAATTTAAAAATGTTGATACCAATTTCTATACCAGTTGGATGGAGGGTACTATCTCTTTCAGACACGAACCACTTGAAAAGATTGCAGCCAAACTGGAGCGATGGTACAATGTGCAGATCATCTTTGACCAACCCGACATCAAGGATATTCAATTTTCAGGTTCGGTTTTGAGAAATAAACCGATCGACCAGATCTTCGAAGTTCTAACATTTACCTCAGGTATTGGTTATCAAATGGAAACCCGGAATAATCAACCAAACATAATTCACTTAAAGCATCTGCCTATGAAGAAAAACTGATAAAAAAAGGCCGGAAATACTCGCAATATTCCCAGCCTCTGCCCTGATGTGTCAGGAATCCAATTAAATTTTGAAAGCTTCATTATCCAAAACTTAATTTGTCAAATTTATGAAAATTTTACACCATCCTTCACATCCCATGTGGAGATTAACTAAACTTCTGAGAATCATGAGAATTACATTATTATTTCTCTTATTGGGTCTTTTGCAAACATTTGCAACCAATAGCTATTCGCAAAGCACTAAATTATCTTTGAAAATGGAAGAAGCCTCATTAGAGAGCGTTCTGAACGAAATTGAAAAAGTATCAGAATTCCATTTCTTTTATCAGAGCAATGAGATCAATTCGAAAGCAAGTGTCAACATCGATGTTAATGGCAAAACCATTGATGAAATCATGGAACTTTTGCTTAAAAATACTGACCTGACATACAAAGTAATTGACAAATATATTGCGATTGTATCGAAGGAAAATGCCAGTGCAAAAATTGCAACTTTGATGCAACAAAAGGTAGTTAGCGGAAAGGTAACCGATAGTTCAGGTTCTCCGTTGCCGGGTGCTTCTGTAGTAGTTAAAGGCACTACAACCGGAGTAATTACCAATGCAAACGGCGAGTTCTCGCTTCCCAATGTTCCTGACAATGCTATCCTGACAGTCTCATTTGTAGGGATGAAATCGCAGGAAGTGGCAATGGCCGGAAAGAATACAATCAACATAAAGTTGGAAGAAGAGACTGTCGGCGTTGACGAAGTCGTGGTAACTGCTCTTGGTATCAAACGACAGGAGAAGGCGCTTGGTTACTCGGTTCAGGCAGTCTCGGGCGAAGGACTTCAAACTGTAAAAGGAGTCGATATGGGAACCTCGTTGACAGGTAAAGTAGCCGGGTTGATGGTGAAGAACAGTTCTGAATTTACAGCTGAACCCGACATCCAAATTCGTGGGGAAAAACCCCTTATCGTTATTGATGGGGTGCCTTACGGAAACATGACACTTCGCGACGTTCCATCTGACGACATTGAATCCATTAGTGTTTTAAAGGGTGCTACCGCTTCGGCCCTTTACGGCTATCGTGGTGCAAGCGGCGCTATTATGGTGACCACCAAAAAGGGGAGCATTGCAAAGGGGCTCTCCGTTTCGGTAAACAGTTCAACCATGTTTACTGCCGGATATCTGGCGATTCCTGAAATGCAGTCAACTTATGGTCGTGTTGTCAATACTTCTACCAATACTTATTCCCGTTCAGGCGATGGTTCCTGGGGCATTCCGCTCGATGGGCGCGAAGTGGTTCAATGGGACCCGGTTTCCAAATCAATGAAGGCAATGCCCTATCTACCGATTGGCGGCAACAATTTCTCGAATTTCCTCGAACAAGGATATGTATTGAACAACAACGTGAACATCGTGCAACAGGGTGAGTTCGGAAGTTTTCGTTCTTCGGCTACCTGGGTAAAAAATAAAGGTCAGTATCCTAACTCGATGTTCGACAAAATTACCTATACTATTGGTGGCGATATGAAACTCGACAAATTCACGTTGTCATCGACCATGTCGTATAACAAGCAAGTTACACCCAACAAAGGCTTTAGCGGTTACACAGGATACGATCCGATGTACAACATTTTGGTCTGGTCAGCTCCCGACTACGATATTCGTCAATATCAAAACTACTGGGTAACCAAGAATGAGGTTCAGAACAGTAGTTATACTTCTACAAACAATAATCCTTATTTCGATCGTTACGAAAGAACGCATAGCCAAAACCGCGACGTGTTTAACGGAACATTCGATGTTTCGTACGATATCATGACGTGGTTAAAAGTTACCGCACGTGTAGGTTTTGATACTTATAGCGACCGCCAGGAGATTAAAATCTCTAAAGGTTCGTTTCAGGGTGCAGGTAGTGCAACGGTTATCACCGATGGGACTCAAGTGTGGGGTGAGTCTCAGCGCGGTTCGTACAACGTGGGTCTTGGCCGCGGGTATAGTATTAACAACGATTTCTTGCTTTCCGGAAATAAGACAATCGATAAATTTACAGTCGACGGTTTTGTTGGAGGGACTATTTACTATCGTCAGGATGAAGGTATCGAGGCCTTTACTCAAGGAGGTTTATCTATCCCAGGGTTTTATTCTCTTAAGGCTTCTGTTAATCAGGCAAAAGTGCAATCCCGTCTTTACAAGCAGCAGGTAAACAGCGTTTACGGCCGATTGGCTGCTTCCTGGGACAACCTGATTTATGCTGAGGCTACCCTCCGTAACGACTGGAGTTCGACTCTGCCCAAGTCGACCCGCTCTTACCTCTATCCGTCAGTTTCATCCAGTTTTATTGTTTCGGAACTTCTACCTGAAATCAATTGGCTCTCGATGTGGAAACTCCGCGGCTCGTGGACAACCTCAAAAACCCCTGCCGGAATTTATGATATTAACTCGGTTTACAATATTACGAACAACGCATGGGGTAACCTTAACTCAGCCACGCTACCCTCGACCATTCGTGGCACCGATGTTCGTTCTGAATCGGCCAGCACATTTGAAATCGGGACTGCTGCCAATTTTTTCAAAAACCGGGCATCGATCGACATTTCATATTATAATAAGAGAATGTACGACTTCCTTCGTTCAACTGGTGTAAGCTCTTCATCAGGATACAGTGCTTACTATGTGAATATTGACGAAGAGATTACTCGCCGCGGCTTGGAAATAGCAGCAAACGTTACTCCGATTAAAAATAGCGACTGGCAGTGGGATATTTCATTAAACTGGTCAAAGTATGCTCGTTACTATACCCAGCTCGACGATGAGTTTTCTGCTGATAAGCCATGGGTTAAGGTAGGCAAACGCGCCGATCACTACATTCTTCGTGAATATTTGCGCGACACGAATGGCAATATCATTCACAACAACGGTTTACCTCTCTATTCAAATTATGACTCCAAATTCGGTTATTACGATCCCGACTGGATCTGGGGTGCAAGTACAATGGTAAGATATAAAAACTGGCAGTTTAATATGGCTATTGATGGCCGTGTAGGCGGTCTGGCACAAACTACTACCGAAATGTATATGTGGCGTGCAGGCTCTCACCCAAAATCTGTAAACGAAGCTCGCTACCTTGATGCAACTCAGCCAGGTACAAAAAACTATGTGGGCGATGGGGTGAAAATAATCTCAGGAGAAGCCACTTACGATACCTATGGCAATATTGTATCAGATACCCGTGTATTTGCCAAAAACGATGTTTTGGCAACTTACGAGACTTACATTTCGAACCTTCATAAAGGGACAGCCTGGGGTGGAAGCCCGTCGCCTGCTGATGCTTACAGTACCACATTCTTTAAAATCAGAGAGGTTTCATTGACATATAATCTTCCGAAAAAAATCTCTTCTCGCGTGAAAGCTAAGGATATCTCAGTTTCAGCCGTAGGCCAGAATCTTTTTCTATGGGCAAAAGATTTCAAATATTCAGATCCTGACGGGGGTTCAGAAAACTTCAGCGATCCATCGCAACGCTATATCGGCTTTAATCTGAAGGTAAATTTCTAAAAACTAACAATCATATATATAACAACAATATGAAACGTTTAAATAAAAAACTTGGAATCTTTGGATTGCTCCTGCTGACACTATTCGCGGGTTGTAGCAATTTTGATGATCTCAATACCAATCCCGATACATCCACTCAGGTAAGTGCATCGATGCTGGCCACCAATGTTATTTTACGCGTAACAGCAGTTGGCGTTGGCGATGGCAAAGGACTGATTGCACAAAATGCGCTTCCCAAATATGTGGGATATGCAAATGAGGGACAGCTCAATGAGCAATACAACAAAATTGGAAGTAGCGATTTTGGTGGAATGACCCTTCTTCCCAACATCGAAAAAATGGTAGAATACTCGAAAGGAGATGTCGCTGAGAACTCATACAAAGGAGTTGCCAAATTTGCCCGCGCCCTGATGTTCTTTAATCTTACGATGCAAATGGGAGATATTCCATACAGCGAAGCCAATCAGGGAGCTAGCGGAAATTATCGTCCAAAGTACGATGAGCAGGAAGCCATTTTCGTGAGTATTCTGGATGAATTGAAAGAGGCAGATCAGTTCTTTGCCAGCGGTGTAACTTTTAGCGGCGATCCGACTCCCTATAATGGCGATCCGGTAAAATGGCGCCGTGCGGTCAACTCTTTTGCCCTAAATGTTCTGATGACACTGAGCAAAAAAGAAGGTGTCACTTCCCTGAATATCAAATCGAGATTTGCTGAAATTGTGAATACCGGATATATTTTGGAGGAAGGAACTGGCTATTACGGGTTGGTTTATTCTTCTCAGAACAAACACCCCCTGTCGGGCACAAACGATCTTTTCACCAGCCGGACAGTTCTCAGTTCATTGTTGATCGAGAATTTGAAAAGCCTGAATGACCGCCGTATGTATTACTACGCTGAACCAGCCGGAGCGCTCATTCTATCGGGAAAAACAGAATCCGATCCGAACGCATATGTAGGCGTTGACGTGTCAATGGATTATTCTGCTATGAATGCCGGACACAGTGCCAATCTCTACTCGCTGCTCAACGTCCGTTATCTAAAGGAAGAGGCCTGTGAACCACGTATGCTGATTACTTTCGCAGAACAACAACTGATTCTTGCCGAAGCAAGGATAAAAGGCTGGATAACAACTGGAACAGCTCAGAATTTTTACGAAAGTGGGGTCAAATCCGCTTTAACAGCAGTAATGGCAACCAAATCGAGCTATGCGCACGGAATGGCAATCACACAAACATATATCGACGGTTATTTTACCGGTGAGGCCACCTTCAAGTCAACTGCTACAGAACAGCTACATCAAATTTGGATGCAGCGCTATATCCTTAATTTTATGCAGAATGCACGTACAAGCTATTACGAATATCGTCGCAATCAATATCCTGTATTCCCGATCAACCCGGAAACCAGTTTGAACGAAAATAATCGGAATGCAGTACCTATGCGTTATCTTTATCCAAGCTCTGAAACCACTTACAATCGTGAAAATTTGATTGATGCATTGGACCGTCAATATGAAGGTTACGATGAAATCAACAAATTAATGTGGTTGTTGAAATAAAACTGGTATAATTTTAAGTAATTTACCGTGGTTTCACGTCGACATTTTAGCCCGATTTGAAACCACGGTTTATTTCACACCAGACCAGTATATTTCATATAATAAAGTACACAAAATCAGTAATTTCAATTTTATTATGAGGTTAATACCACTATTCTTGCTGCCATTTTTATTTCTTTTTGTTGGACAAACTCTTGCAGAAACTCCACGCTATCTGACTATAGAAGGACGGATTATATGTGAAGGGAAAGGTGTTGCCGACGTTCCGGTAAGCGATGGTTTTTCAGTTGTGTCTACCGATAAAAACGGGAACTATTCCATTACTACAACCTCGTTGCATAGCCATATTTTCTATTCACTTCCATCGGGTTTTGAATCGCCCGTTGTAAATGGCGTTCCTGAATTTTATGCTCCGATTGATCCAAGCAAAAAGAAGCAAACAATTCACTTTTCGATCCAAAAATCGTCCGGCTCTCAACAAAAACACGCCGTTGTTGTATGGGCCGATCCTCAGGTACTCGAAGAAAATGAGTTTGAATTACTGAGAGATGTTGTTAAAGATGTAAAGCATACAATTGATTCGGTGGCGGGCTTAAAGCCGGTATATGCCATTAGTTGCGGCGATAACGTTTTCGACAGACTGAATTTTTTCGACAATTATAAAAAGGAAATTGCAGTTACCGGAATTCCGTTCTATCATGTTCCGGGAAACCATGATCTTGACTATAACCACCGTTCCAATGACTATTCTGCCAAAAGCTATTCCAACCATTTTGGCCCCGCATATTATTCATTCAACAAAGGCGATATCCATTATATTGTGTTAAAGAATGTTTTTTATTACGGATTCAGCCACCGTTATATCGGCTATATCGACGAAACCCAGTTAAATTGGCTGGAACAGGATTTGGCTCGGGTAAAGCCGGGTAGCACCGTGATGGTTTCACTACATATTCCCACCGTTTACGGAGATAGTGAAAAACCTTCCGATTTTGCCTCTGAGATGTCAAACTCGGTCATGAACCGTAAAGCTTTATTTGAGATTTTGAAACCGTTTAAGGTTCACTTGTTAGCTGGTCACAGCCATACGCAATGGAACACCTTGATCTCCGATAAGATGATGGAGCATACTCATGCAGCAGCCAGCGCTGCATGGTGGCAGGGTGAAGTATGCATCGACGGTTCGCCCAAAGGGTATACCGTTTATGAGGCCGACGGAGATAAACTTACCTGGTATTTTAAAGGGGTAGGTCTTAGTAAAGATGAGCAGTTTAAACTCTATCCTGTCAATGCCGACAGTTCAAACCCCGAATGTTTCATCGCCAATGTCTACAATTTTGATCCACAGTGGAAGGTGGAGTGGTTGGAAGATGGCAAAGCAGCTGGAGCAATGGAACAATATTGGGGCGTTGATCCGTTAGCAAAAGAGTTATACCAGCCGGGGAAAAACAAAAAATTCGGATGGCTCAGTGCTGGTAGCACCCATCATATTTTCCGGGCAAAACCAAAAAATCTCGAAGCGAAAATTACAGTTGTTGTTACTGACCGCTTTGGGAATGTTTACAAAAAGAATTTAACCAACTAATTTAAAATTAAATGAAAATCAATATTTTAACAAAAGTCGTAGTTTTCTTGTCAGGGATGGCTGTATTCTACTCTTGTAATAATAATCCAAATAAAGCCAGCAATGGCGACTGGAAATTGGTATGGAGCGACGAATTTGACTATACCGGTCTGCCCGATTCGACCAAATGGAGCTACGACACCGAAGGTAATGCCTGGGGGTGGGGCAACAACGAGAAACAGTTTTATACCAAAGCCGACAAGCGAAATGGCTGGGTCGAAAACGGGATGCTCACCATTACTGCATTGAAAGACTCGGTTGAAGGAAAACCTTACACTTCGGCCCGACTGATAACCAAAGGCAAAGGTGACTGGCTCTATGGCCGATTCGAGATTAAAGCGAAAAACCCTACAGGTTTGGGC
The DNA here is from genome assembly GCA_964404205.1 of uncultured Prolixibacteraceae bacterium. Classification (GTDB taxonomy): domain Bacteria; phylum Bacteroidota; class Bacteroidia; order Bacteroidales; family Prolixibacteraceae; genus CAZWBR01. The sequence goes on along the minus strand of CAYOJD010000062.1, from coordinate 9,802 downwards.
ACCTGGCCTGCGATATGGATGCTCCCAACTGACTGGGAATATGGCAAATGGCCAGCCAGTGGCGAAATCGATATCATGGAAAATGTAGGCTACGACCCCGATACCATTGTCGGTTCAGCCCATACGCAGAAATATTACCACTCGATTGGGACGCAGAAAAATGCCAAAATCTTTTTCCCAACCAACTATACCGACTTTCATGTGTATACCCTTGAATGGGAGGCTAATGAGTACCGCCTCTATATCGACGACACGCTCTTCTTTACCTTTAGGAACGAAGGTACAGGTTTCGAAGTCTGGCCCTTCGACAAACGGTTTCATCTCATCCTTAACCTGGCTATCGGAGGCAACTGGGGAGGCGCAAAAGGAATCGACGAAACACTTTTCCCGCACAAATTCATTATCGACTATGTAAGGGTTTATCAAAAATAATCGTTCAGAAACCAATAATAAACCCCGGTTAGCACAATGCAGACCGGGGTTTATTGTTTAGAACCGTTTCAGGAACCTAAAAAATCTTTTAATACAAACCAGCCAGAATCTTACACCAAAAGCCATACTATTTTAGCCCGTCAAAGGCTTCCATTCCGATAATAAAATTTTCTATATTTGTGGACTTCAAAAAAATGAGGGATTTTTTTCGTTATGACTAAGAAATTCAAGGAATACAAGGAGTTTAATCTCTCCGATATCAATAAAGAAATTTTGGAATTCTGGAAAGCCGATGATACCTTTCATCAATCGATGACCACCAGAGCCAATGCCCCGTCGTATGTTTTTTACGAAGGCCCGCCGTCGGCCAACGGCCAGCCCGGAATCCATCATGTTGTTTCACGTGCCATCAAAGATATTTTCTGTCGTTACAAAACCCAGCAAGGCTTTCTGGTCAAACGCAAAGCCGGATGGGATACTCACGGCCTGCCTGTTGAGCTGAGCGTCGAGAAGTCGCTTGGTATCACCAAAGAGGATATTGGCAAAACCATATCAGTAGCCGAATACAATGCTGCCTGCCGCAAAGAGGTGATGAAATATACCGATATGTGGGAGGATTTGACCCACAAAATGGGCTATTGGGTCAATATGGACGATCCTTACATTACCTACGACAACCGCTATATCGAAACCCTTTGGTGGTTGTTGAAAGATTTGTACAACAAAAACATGCTTTATAAGGGCTATACCATTCAGCCCTACTCGCCCGCAGCCGGAACAGGATTAAGCTCGCACGAGCTGAACCAGCCGGGTTGCTACCGCGATGTAAAAGACACGACCTGTGTTGCCCAGTTTAAAGTGGTTCGCAACAGTGCTTCAGAAAAGCTCTTTGCCAATGTAGAAACCGAACTTTTCGTCCTGGCCTGGACCACTACCCCCTGGACACTGCCATCGAATACCGCGCTGGCCGTTGGCCCCAATATCAGGTATGTTAAGGTCAGAACCTTCAATCCCTATACAGGGCTACCCGTTACGGTAATCCTGGCCAAAGATCTCTATCGCAATTTCTTCCCTGAGAAAAACGAAGCTCTTTCTTTCGAAGAATACAAAGGCGAAGGGAAAAATATCCCTTACCGCCTGTTGGCCGAATACAGCGGCAGCGAACTGGCAGGCACTCAGTACGAACAGTTGATGCCCTGGGTAACCCCCATGGGCGATGCCTTCAGGGTGATAACCGGAGATTTTGTAACCACCGACGATGGTACCGGCATTGTTCACATCGCACCAACTTTTGGTGCTGACGACGACCGTGTAGCCAAACAAAACAATATTGCACCACTGCTGATGATCGACCGCGAAGGCAAACGCCAACCGATGGTCGACCGCCAGGGCCGCTTCTTCCGCATCGAAGATCTCGATCCTGAGTATGTGAAAAACAATGTCAACAGCGAACGATATGGCGAATATGCCGGTCGCTTTGTCAAGAACGCTTACGACGAATCGCTGAGTGAAGAGGATGCCCCGCTCGATGTTGACCTGGCGGTGATGCTGAAAAAGGAAAACCGTGCTTTCCGTGTCGAGAAACATGAGCACAGTTATCCGCACTGCTGGCGTACCGACAAACCGGTGTTGTACTATCCGCTCGACTCATGGTTTATCCGTACAACCGCCGTCCGCGATGAAATGATTGAATTGAACAAGACCATCAACTGGAAGCCGCAATCGACCGGAACAGGACGATTCGGCAACTGGCTCGAAAACCTGGTCGACTGGAACCTTTCCCGTTCACGCTACTGGGGCACCCCGCTTCCCATCTGGCGCACCGAAGACGGGCAAAAGGAAAAATGTATCGGATCTGTTGAAGAGCTTATCGATGAGATAGAAAAAGCCGTAGCTGCCGGGGTGATGAAAGAAAACCCGTATACGGGTTTCGAAGTAGGGAATTATTCGAAAGAGAACTACGAAAAGATAGACCTCCACCGTCCGTATGTCGATGATATTGTACTGGTATCGGAGAGCGGTGAAAAGATGTTCCGCGAAACCGACCTGATTGATGTTTGGTTCGATTCGGGAGCGATGCCGTATGCCCAAATGCACTATCCGTTTGAAAGCCCCCTAAATCCCCCCGTAGGGGACTTGGTGAACCGATACAAAACGGCTAACCCATTGCTTTACGGAATTTTAAAGGAAAAAGCTTTAGATCATCGTAAACACCAAACCAATGCCGAGGCTCTTCTTTGGGAGAGTTTGAAAAGCAAACAACTTGATGGATTTAAATTCCGCCGTCAGCATATTATCGACGATATGATTGTCGATTTTGTCTGTCTTTCGAAACGTTTGGTTATTGAAGTTGACGGAGGTTACCACAACGAACCGCAAACAAAAGAGCTGGACAAACTGAAAACCGATATCCTCGAGGCAGTCGGTTATCGTGTGGTGCGCTTTACCAATGAAGAGGTGATTGGCAATCATGAAGAGGTACTCAAAAAGATCAAATCAGCTCTTAAGAGTCCCCCACGGGGGGATTTAGGGGGCTTCTTCCCTGCCGACTTTATTGCCGAAGGAGTTGACCAGACCCGAGGTTGGTTCTTTACGCTGCATGCCATATCGACCATGATAAAAGGCTCTGTGGCCTTCAAAAATATCATCTCCAACGGGCTGGTGCTCGATGCCAACGGCAATAAAATGTCGAAACGACTCGGCAATGCCGTCGATCCGTTTGCCACCATCGAAAAATATGGTTCCGACCCGTTACGCTGGTACATGATTACCAACTCGCAACCATGGGATAACCTCAAGTTCGATATCGCGGGTGTAGAAGAGGTGCGCCGTAAATTCTTCGGAACGCTTTACAATACCTATAGCTTCTTCTCGCTCTATGCCAACATCGATGGCTTTACCTACAGCGAAGCCGAGGTGCCAGCCGATCAGCGTCCGGAGCTCGACCAATGGGTGCTTTCGTTGCTCAACACCCTGGTAAAAGAGGTGACCGATGCTTACGAAAGCTACGAACCTACCCGTGCAGGCCGCGCCATTGCCGAGTTTGTGAGCGAAAATCTATCGAACTGGTATGTGCGACTCAGCCGTAAACGTTTCTGGGGCGGCAGCTACGACACCGACAAGATTTCGGCTTACCAGACGCTTTACACCTGTTTGGAAACGATTGCCAAACTGGCTGCCCCCATCGCACCGTTCTACACCGATCAACTCTACCGCGATTTGAACAAAGTATCGGGCCGTGAAGAGGATATGTCGGTTCACCTGACCCGTTTCCCAACAGCCAACGAAGCATTAATCAACCGTTCGCTGGAAGAACGCATGGATATTGCCCAACGCATATCGTCGATGATACTCAGCCTGCGCCGTAAAGAGAAACTGAAAGTTCGTCAGCCACTGGCCAAAATCATTGTACCGGTATTGAACGACAACTTCCGTAAACAGTTCGAAGCGGTTGAGAGCATTATTCTTACCGAAGTGAATGTCAAGGAGGTGGAATATCTGACCGATTCGGAGGGGATTATCAAGAAAAAAATCAAACCCAATTTTAAAACATTGGGACCCAAATATGGCAAACTGATGAAACAGATTGCCGCATTTGTTACACAGATGAATCAGCACGACATTGCCACTTTCGAGCGTAACGGCTGCTTTGCCGCAACAATTGAAGGAGAAAGTGTTGAACTGAGCCCCGAAGATGTCGAAATCATCTCGGAAGATATCCCCGGTTGGCAAGTAGCCAGCGAAGGGGCACTTACCGTAGCCCTCGACATCAATGTTACGCCCGAACTGCGCATGGAAGGAATTGCCCGCGAATTCATCAACCGCATCCAGAATATCCGCAAAGAGAGCGATTTCGAAGTGACCGATAAGATTAAGCTGACCATTGTCCGCCATCCCGATCTAAACGAATCGCTTGAGCGCCACAGTGATTATATCTGTAATCAAACACTCGCCCTTCAACTTTTGTTGGTCGATACCATCGACAACCCTGCGGCCAGGGCGATTGAAATAGATAAAGGCGTTGAAACCATAATGCTGGTCGAAAAAGTTTATTAACCGGTAGTTTTACTATTGTTGGTAAATATTTTACCCGCTTGGTTGAAGACGTATTGATTTGAACTATTTTTATAAAAATTGTACTGCTATGACAGAGAAAACCAGGTACTCCGACGAAGAACTTGCTGAATTCAAAGAATTGATTATCAACAAGCTCGACAAAGCCAAGCAAGACTATGAGCTTTATAAAAATGCCATTACCCATGGCGACGGCAACGATACCCAGGATACCTCTCCCACATTCAAAGTGCTGGAAGAGGGAGCTGCCACCCTTTCGAAGGAAGAGGCAGGTAAACTGGCCCAACGTCAGCTCAAATTTATACAGCATCTGGAAGCTGCCCTGATACGGGTCGAAAACAAGACCTACGGCATTTGCCGCGAAACAGGGAAACTGATCCCTAAAGACAGACTTCGGGTAGTGCCTCATGCCACCCTATCGATTGACGCCAAAAACAAACAGCGTTAATCTACTGGTAGTAATGTTTTTAAATTAATCTATAAAAAACGAAATTCGGGGTAAATTAGTTTGCCCCGAATTTTCGTCATGCCACCCCAACGATGAGCAATAAATACAAATCAATCCTGATAATTGGCCTTGTCCTCCTTTTCGACCAGATCCTTAAAGTGTACATCAAAACCCATTTCAAACTGGGCGACGAATATGTAATAGCCAACTGGTTTATTATTCATTTTGTCGAGAACAACGGAATGGCTTTCGGACTGGAATTTGGCGAAAGTATCGGTAAATATTTGCTGACCATCTTTAGGATAATTGCGGTTTCGGCCATCGGCTGGTACCTTACCCGACTCTGGAAACGAGATGTATCAGTCGGGTTAATCATCAGCTTTTCGCTTATTTTTGCCGGTGCAATGGGCAATATTATCGACAGTGCCGTGTATGGTGTCATCTTCAACGAAAGCTACGGAGAAGTAGCGACTTTCCTGCCCGAAGGGGGAGGCTATGCAGGTTTCCTCACCGGTCGCGTGGTCGATATGTTCTACTTCCCGATTATCACCGGCCATTACCCCGACTGGTTTCCCATCTTTGCCGGACAGGAGTTTATCTTTTTCCGGCCTGTGTTTAATATCGCCGACTCTTCAATTTCGATAGGAATTTTCTTAATCCTGCTCTTCTACCGCAAACATTTCGACCACCACGAGGAAGAAAAAGGCGAAGAAGCCATTGAAACGGTTGCTTCAGAAGAAACCAAATAGATTTATCAGAATGAAAATCAGGCTGACGATAGGGTTTATTTTTATTTTGACACTCCCTCTTTTTTCTCAGCCAAAGGTGAACTATGCGCTGGTGTTGCATGGCGGGGCCGGCGTGATGCAACGGGAAAAGATGGGTGCCGGAGCCGAACAAGCCTATCTGAAAGTGATACAGCAGGCATTACAAACCGGCGATTCCCTTCTTGCAAAAGGGGTATCAGCACTCGATGTGGTAGAACAGGTGATTGTTATACTCGAAGACTCACCTCTTTTCAATGCCGGAAAAGGAGCCGTACTGGCCCACGATGGCACTGCCCAGCTCGATGCCTCACTCATGGAAGGAAGCAGTTTAAAAGCAGGTGCGGTCTGTAGTGTAACCGACATAAAAAACCCCATAAAAGCTGCACGGGCAGTAATGGAACACGCCGAACATGTGATGCTCGGCGGAGTCGGGGCATCTGAATTTGCCCGTCAGCAAGGGATCGAAATGGTCGACAACAGCTACTTTATTACCCCCGAACGGAAAAGATCGCTCGAACAACTGCAACAAAAAGAGCGAGAGGCCACCCAAAACGATAAACATGGAACGGTAGGCTGTGTAGCCCTCGACCGGCAAGGCAATATTGTGGCCGGAACCTCTACCGGAGGGATGATGAACAAGCGGTATGGCCGCATTGGCGATTCACCCATTATCGGTGCCGGCACCTATGCCAGCAACCAAACCTGCGGGGTATCGTCAACCGGTCACGGCGAATATTATATCCGATTAGGTTTTGCCCGCGATATCTCCGCATTGATGGAATACCGCCAGCTCACTGTTCAGGAAGCCTGCCAAACCGAAATACAAAAACTCACCCAACTGGGGGGAACAGGAGGCGTAATTGCCCTCGACCGCCACGGCAACATATCGATGGAATTCAACACCTCAGGCATGTTCCGGGGCTATATCAAATCGAACGGAGAGCGGTTTGCAGGGATATTTAAGGATTGAAATACCCCTTGGTTCAGGTTCTTCTCACCCAAATAGTCCTACATAAAAACCCCCGCACCGTATGGTGCAGGGGTAACCGTTAAACTTGGAAGTCTATCAAGAATTATTGCTTTTCTTCTTTGGCTTTTCCGGGAACGGGAACTACATATTTGGTTAAATCCATCGCGCCGAGCTCGAGTTTTTCGGGCATCAGGCTGGTAGCCGAATTGTAGGCTGCATCCCAGGTTACTTCGCTTCCGGTATAGGCCGATTCGCGGCCCATAATGGCGGTCAGACACGAAACGGCAGTTTCGTTGGCCTGGTTCAGCGCTTTTCCGGCACGGATATGATTCACGAAATCGACGTGTTCAAGCACATAAGGATTGGTCTGTTTGAATTCTGCTTTTTCCTTTTCATGGTCATATTTCCAAACGACATTACCAGCGAGGTCTTTAATCACCATTTCGCGGCTGTTCCAAGATCCTTTGGTTCCGAAGATTTCTTCCGATACATTGTTGACACAACCGTCGATTTGGCGGCACATACTGTGGACACGGATTCCCCCTTCGTATTCAAAGTCGACAGAGAAGTTGTCGTATTGGTCGCCGGTAAGGCGGCGCTGACGGCTACCAAAAGCAACGGCTTTTACCGGTTTCAATCCTGAGAACCAGTTGAAAACGTCGATATTGTGTACATGCTGTTCGACAATATGGTCGCCCGAGAGCCATGTCCAGTTCACCCAGTCGCGGATCATCCATTCCATATCGCTCCAACCCTGCTCTTTGGTACGGTACCAAAGCATCGACTGGTTCCAGTAAACATTACCTGAAACGATATCGCCGATAGCTCCTGCCTGAATCTGTTTAAAGCTTTCGACATACGAGCGCTGGTGGTGACGCTGGGTACCGGTAACCACACATAAACCCTGTGCTTCGGCCTTCTTTGCAGTAGCCATAATAGAGCGTGCGCCGGGGCCGTCGACACAAATCGGTTTTTCCATGAAAACATGCTTGCCGGCTTCGACGGCAGCTTCGAAATGGGTAGGACGGAATGCCGGAGGTGTAGCAATAATCACAACATCGACACCGGCAGCTATCACTCCCTTGTAGGCATCGAAACCGGTGAAACACATATTGTCAGGAATTTCAGCGTTGAATTTTTCTTTCAGCGATTTGCGGCAGTTGTCAATCCTGTCCTGAAAAACGTCGGCCAAAGCAACGACAGAGAGGTTTGGGCCTGCATTAAGGAAGTCTTCGGCTGCACCGCTGCCGCGACCGCCACAACCAATTACGCCGGCTTTCAATGGTTTGCCATCGGCAGCCACATCGACCAGTTCGGGAATATAAGCATTGGCCAAACGGGCTACCGGAACAACGGCCGGGGCCTTTTCGCCACCTGCACACGATGCAAGGATAGAGCCTGCACCCACTGTACCAACTGCGCCTACAATTGCAGCGCTGGAGAAGAATTCTCTCCTGTTCAAAGCATACTTTTTACTCATTGCGAATAGTGTTTTTAATTTGGTTGGAAAAAAATATGGTAATCAATTTATTTGTACTGTACTGTCGGGTTCGCACACCACGCGGAAACCAATTCCCTTGATATCGGAATACCACCAGATACTTTTGGGTTGTTGCGGATCGGTTTTCAACCATGCTTCAGTTTTGGTATAATCGCGGGCGGCTGAACGCATCATTTCGGCCCCCATGGTAAAGTTACCCCCACGCACCACATGTTCGGTACCGCTGGCCGGCCCTTTCGGGTTGGTCACATTGTCCCCGGTCTCGGTATAGGCCTTTTCGCTGTACCAGTCGGAGCAATACTCGAGTACGTTACCAGCCATGTTTTTCAAACCAAAAGGATTTGCCTTGACAAAAGAGGGATCCTGCGTTTTGGTCGGACTGTTCATCACATAGGCCACGTAACTGTTGATATGGGTGGTATCGACACCGAAGATACGATTTCTTAAGCCACCATCAACAAAACGTTTGGGATCGCCCGGGAAAAAATAGGGTGTTTCAGATCCTGCACGGCAGGCATATTCCCATTCGGCCTCGGTGGGCAGACGGTATTTCTTTCCGGTCATTTTCGAAAGCCACTGGCAGTAGGTCTGTGCAGCATAATGGGTCATGGTAATGGCCGGACGGTCACCTCCGCCCCATCCCTGATCGGGGATTCCGAATGGTGGCGTAGGACCGCTTACCGCATCGGGATTGTTGGCATTGTGTTCCATAATCTTGAATGGATCGACACGCCCTTCAGACATAGTGGCGCCAAAGAAGGCCCAGTAAGCGTCCCAGGTCACTTCTATTTCGGCCATAAAGAACGGCGATACGGTAACATTACGGACAGGACCTTCGTCGGCTTTGCGCAAAGGTTCGCCTTCGGGGCTGCCCATCTTAAATGAACCTCCCTTTATGGCCACCATATTGAAGGCAACCGGAGTCCCGGGGATGGTTTCGGTATAGTTTTTAAATTGGGTTACTACAGCTGCCGAATCGAATTTTGGTTTGTTGGCATTACCGGTAACCGGAACGCCGGTTAGGCGTTCGTGTTTATAGTTCGGGTTGTAATGGCCCGCATCGAGGTGACAATTGATGCATTGAAGGTTCAATTTTTCGGCATTCTCTTCGTAATAGAGGTGAGCCGTGCCCCCTTCAGCCGACAGGCCTTTGGTAAAGAGGTTTTGGTGACAACGGATACACGATTCGTTGTAAACAATTTTGACGGCATATTCCAACTGGCGTTTGCTTTCCCAGTCGAACGAAGCACTGTCTTTGAAATGATAGGCATACAGATCGTGCAATCCGGTTTTCACTTTAGCGGTGAAATGGTTGAAACTCCCTTCGGGTGGCAGGTGGCATTCGACACAGTGTACCCGTACACCGCTTGCATTGTGATAGTGAACCGATTTTCGCCACGAATCTTCGGCATGGGGGTGAATGTGGCAAGATTGGCAAAAGGCATCTGAGCTGGTGACTGTTATGGCCTTTTTACCCCCAAGCATAATAAAGACGCCGATCAATAATCCGGCAAAAAAAAGTAACCAACGTTTAGTTTTTGGCTTATCAACGGAATCCATGTTTTAAAAATAAGTAGTTAGAAGCCGATGTTTAGTCGGGCAGTGTATGA
>CAYOJD010000061.1:0-19501 GCA_964404205.1 uncultured Prolixibacteraceae bacterium | reverse complement strand
GCCGGACCGCTTTTTGCGATGATTTTTGCTGCACTCATTCTGAAAGAACCCATTACCTTGATGAAGGCCGGGGGCGTATTGGTAGGGGCATCGGGAGCAATCCTGCTGGTTTACTCCGGCAGCCATACCGTTGCCACCCAAAGCAGCGTGGCAGGAAACCTGATGATTGCCGGAAGCTCGATGATTTATGCCTTTTATCTGGTGATTTCGCGCCCGGTAGTGGCCCGCTATTCGGCCGTTACCATGATGAAATGGATGTTCCTCTATGCTTCGGTAATGGTCGTCCCGTTCTTTTATCCCCATATTCTGGAAGCGCCGGTGGTACAAACACCTACCCTCAAACCCGTCTTGCAAATGATCTATACCCTTTTCGGGGCCACCTTTGTTACCTATCTGCTGTTGGCCATGGCCCAGCAACGAATCCGTCCGACCACCATCAGTATGTACAACAACTTACAGCCGTTGATAGCCTCTTTTGTAGCCATCATGGTGGGAATGGACCACTTTTCGATGTTGAAACTGCTGGCCGGTGCATTGATATTTAGCGGGGTATATTTGGTTACCCAGAGCAAATCGAAGGCTGATATCGAGAATGCCAAAGTAAAAGCTGCCATCAAACTGGTCGAAAAGCAAGAAATTTGATTGTAAATGTTAAATTATTGCAACCAATTTGAACAATTCGATAGCCCATGCGTTCATTGTGTAATAAATATTCATACTTTTGTTTTCGTTAATCATTAGCAACAATGGCTCAAAGCAATACTTTTTACTTTTGGTTTTATTACCCCGGCTTTCAACAGGAGATCGGTCAGTAAGGTATTGTTTGAACATAACGATATGAAACAGAAGGGTCTCCACGCAGGAGGCCCTTTTTTTTACCCAGGTAAGTGTGACACAACAACAGCAGGAAAAACAATGAAAGTAGCAGTAGTAGGACTAGGATTGATAGGTGGCTCGATGGCCAAAGATTTAAAGAAGAACCGGTTTGCCACCGAGATAATTGGGGTGGACAACAATCCCAATCATACCCGCGATGCGCTTGAACTGGGCATTGCCGACCAGATACTGCCCCTGCAACAGGCCGTAAAAGCGGCCGATTTGGTGATTCTGGCTATACCGGTCGATAAAATTAAGCATATCCTTCCCGAAATACTCGATACCATTTCTGCCGCTACTACCGTTACCGATGTCGGTTCCACCAAAAGAGAGATTGCCGCTACGGTTGAAGACCATCCGCTTCGTGGCAACTATGTTGCCTCGCACCCGATGTCGGGAACAGAAAACAGTGGCCCGAAAGCAGCGCTCGAAAAGCTTTTTGAAGGAAGACTGACCATTATCTGCGATCATGAAAAATCGAGGCCCCAACACCTGGCTCTGGTCGAAAAGATGTACCAGTCGCTCGGCATGTCGGTGGCCTATATGACCAGCGATGAGCAGGATCATACGACTGCATTCGTCTCTCACCTTCCGCATGTTACTGCTTTTGCACTGGCCAATGCGGTGCTGGCCAAAGAAGATCGCAATATTATCTTCGACCTGGCTTCGGGAGGGTTTAACTCGACAGTGCGTCTGGCCAAGAGTTCGCCTGAGATGTGGTCGCCCATTTTTGGGCAAAACCGTGACTATGTGGTCGAAGCACTCGAAGTCTATATCCGCCATTTAAAAGCGTTTCGCGATAGCTTGAAACAGAACGACGGGGAGAAAATGATGGCGCTTATCAACCAGGCCAACAATATACGCGGCGTATTGGAAGGGAATAGCCACTCGCTCACCAAAAACGAAGAGAAAATTATCAAATTATATACAAAATAGGAGATTACAGTTATGGTTACAGATTTAAAGATTATGCCCATCAAGCACTGGTTGCCGAAGATTGACAACCCGCTGCTGATTAGCGGCCCATGCAGCCTCGAATCGGAGGAGCAGGCCCTCGCTACCGCCCGGGAACTGGCTAAAGATAAACGGGTTTTTGTTTATCGTGGAGGGATATGGAAGCCCCGTACCCGCCCGGGAATGTTCGAAGGGGTAGGCAGCATTGGTTTGGAATGGCTGAAAACAGTGAAGCAGGAGACCGGATTGCTTACCGGAACCGAGGTAGCCAACGCGCAACATGTTGAAGAGTGCCTGAAAGCAGGTGTCGATGTGATGTGGATTGGTGCCCGATCGACGGCATCGCCATTTGTGGTACAAGAGATTGCCGATGTGCTGAAAGGTACCGACCAGGTTATCATGGTCAAGAATCCGGTGAACCCCGATGTACAGTTGTGGGTGGGAGCCCTCGAGCGGTTAAACCGCGCAGGGTTGAAAAATCTGGTGGCCATCCATCGTGGATTTACCCCTTTCAGCGAAACCAAATACCGCAACTACCCCAACTGGAAAACGGTTATCGAGCTGAAACGTATCCTTCCTGAGCTCCCCATTATTTGCGACCCCAGCCATATTTCGGGCAAGCGTGAATATCTGTTTGAGATTTCGCAAAAGGCGTTCGACCTGGGCATGAATGGGTTGATGCTCGAATCGCATATCGATCCTTCGTGTGCATTAAGCGACAAAGATCAACAGGTTACGCCGGCCGATTTGGGTAAAATTCTCGATAAGCTGGTAATCAAATACACCAATTCCGACGATCCTCAGTTCGAGAACCGTTTGGAGACCCTTCGTGGCAGGATTGATGAGATAGACCACGAGATACTCGAGATACTGGCTTCGCGCATGGAGATTGTCAAACAAATTGGCCTCTATAAAAAGCAGAATAAGGTAACCGCCCTTCAGATTAACCGCTGGGCACAGATTATGGACGACCGCGACCGGTTGGCCAAAAAGCTAAGCCTCGACGAGACTTTCGTAAAAGTACTCTTCCAGTTGATTCACGAGGATTCGGTACGTCAACAGACTGAAATTATGGACAGCGAAGAATAACGTTGGTGTAAAGAAATAACCGGCAATCAAAATTTGATTGCCGGTTATTTCTTTTTTTCTTGATTATAACTGACATTCAGACACAATCTTCTCTCAGTTTAATATCTTGCTCAACTGCTTTTCTGAGCCGGGAAAGAGAGGATGTTATGGCTGGCCTGATTTTATTGAAATCGTGTATCTCCTTCCCGACATACACCATCATCATCACGATTTGCAAATTCCTTTCGCGGCAATAAACCACCCAGTCTGGTTTCGATAACCTGTACGACTCGCGCATTAACCGCTTCAGCCGGTTGCGATCGTGGGCACGCTTAAAGAGCCTTTTCGGAACACTGAAAGCGACCTGAACCGGTTGGTTGTCTGTTGCAGCCTCAACTTTCATCCAGATGGTTTTCACCGGATAGCACAAAAAAGATTGTCCGGATACGAAAAGTTCCTCAATCCGTTTGTGGCTGCACAGTTTCTCCGTTTTTCCGAACGACAATTGTTTCATAACCTGAAAAGTACAAAAAAAGGGGAAACAATTTTCCCCTTTCATTTCTTTATGCCGAGATTTCTATTTGTTGCTTTTGTTGTACTCAACGATATAACGTTCCAAAGCCATCGTCATCGAAGGGGCTTCGGGAACCGGAGCTTCGATATCGAGCCGTAAACCAGCTTCGCGTACCGCCTGTGCGGTAGATGGGCCAAAAGTAGCAATGCGGGTTTCGTTCTGCTTGAACTCGGGGAAATTCTGTAACAACGATTTGATTCCCTGAGGGCTAAAGAATACCAATACATCGTAATTCACATCTTTCAGATCAGACAAATCGCTCGATACGGTTTTATACATCACCGCCTGGCTATAGCTCAGTTTTGCCCTGTCGAGCTGTCCAGTCATATCTTCGGTATGTATATCGGAAAGCGGAAGCAGGTACTTTTCCTCCTTGTGTTTCACCAATACATCGACCAGATCAGAGAATTTGCCTGACGAAAAAAAGATTTTCCGTTTGCGATAAACAATATATTTCTGAAGGTAGAAAGCTGTCGCTTCCGAAATGCAGAAATATTTCATGGTATCCGGAATGGTCAACCGAAGTTCGGTGGAAAGTCTGAAGAAATGGTCGATGGCCGTACGGCTGGTAAAAATTACCGCGGTATGGTCCATTATGCTAACTTTATCCTTCCTGAAGTCCTTTGCCGGGACACCTTCTACCTGGATAAACGGACGAAAATCAATCTTCAGGTTGTTTTTGGCAGCCAGATCGTGATAGGGTGAGTTGGCAAAATTCGGTTCGGGCTGCGAAACCAATATCTTTCTGATTTTCAACTTATTTAGATTTAAATTATTTATTACTTCTTCCCTCTGTTCTCAACCTGCCGACAGTTTGATAACCAAAAGTATCGGTAGAATTTCAAGGGTACAAAGGTATAAAATCAAATAGAAAATTGAAACCTCTTTTCGAACAGAAAAATAAATTGTCCGAATCAGTGAGAAAATATAGAACAGTGCAATTATCGCCAGACCAACCCACTGAACAATTCCGCTCCATTCGTGTGCAATGGCATGTACCGTAACGACCAGCAACAATACAATGCCCAACACGCTGTTGTATAGCATCATGTTAAAAACCATTTCACGGACCTCTTCCTTTATCTGGACAATTGAACTGGTAAGCCGGTAGAGCGATTGTTTTACAGAAAAATAGCCATTGGCCGCAATAAAAATCATCGCGTAAAGTACAAATTCGGAATAGCCAAAGAGGCTCATCCCATTATTGCGTGCCACCTGATAAAGCGCCAGCGGCATGATGATCCAAAAAATGGCATTCATCCTCACCGCTCCAAAAAGGTTGTTGTACCCTTTTTCACGATAGAGTCGTGATGCTGCGGCAAGGCTCACAATACTTTGAAAAACCTGTCCGATATATTTCCCGAAACCGGTTCGAAGTGAGGCAAAAAGAATCCAGCCAAGCAAAATAATCCCGATAACCCAGTCTTGTTTGGGGGCAGCAACCGGTTTCCCTTCGAAACCTTTTGGCCCACGGGGCTCGACAGTAACAACCTCTTTGGGAAACAAAACGGTAAACCCTTCGCGGCTCCAGTAAAACAATGTGTCGTCGGGCGAATGATATATTCCCGGATTGCCGGTGTAGATATTCATTGTGGTATCGCGGGCAGGCCTGACAACCGAATCGCGAAAAGCGGTGAAGTCGGGTTGTACATTTTCCACCTGCGTGCGGTTCTGGGCCATCATTCCACTTTCGGAGACCCCAACATGGCTATTACCTGTAGTTTGGGCAAATGAGCCGGAGTCGGAATCGATATGGAAAATAAAAGTGGACATTGTAATATTTTGGTGCCGCAAAGATACCAAAATGAGGATTTGATTTGAAGCCAAATTGTCGACAGTTTGATATTTTTGTATCCATGGAAAATCAATATTCCCGTTTGATCTATTTTGCCCCGTTGCAGGAGGCAACCGATTTTGTTTACCGCCGGGCACATGCTCGCTTTTTTGGTGGTATCGATCAATATTTCGCCCCTTACCTGCTTCGTCAAAACGACGGGACGATAAAAAAATCGCAACTCCGCGACATCGATCCAAAGAATAACCCCGATTATCCATTGGTAACACAAATTATGGCCGGTACAGCCGACGAGTTTCTTTTTCTGGCCCGTCAACTGGAAGCGTTCGGCTACCACGACATCAACTGGAACCTGGGTTGCCCCTATCCGATGGTGACCAACAGGGGGCAAGGCTCCGGACTACTCCCCCATCCCGACCGGATCAAAGAGATTCTGGAAACCGTTGTCCCAAAGCTGCGGAGCCGTATTTCCATCAAGATGAGGGCTGGCTTGTATTCGCCCGATGAGATATATCCGATAATCCCCATCCTGAACGATTTTCCGCTTAGCGAAATCATCATTCATCCGCGCGTAGGCAAACAGTTGTACATAGGGATGGCCGACCGCACACTTTTCGCCTCTATCGGCAGCGAAATCAAACATCCGCTGGTTTACAACGGTGATATTGAAACGCCTGAAGATTTCGAATTGTGCCGCACGATGTTTCCCGAAACCACACGCTGGATGATTGGCCGCGGCATTTTGAAAGACCCGCTTCTGCCGCTTAAAATCAGGGGTACGCTGCAATGGAACCGAGAGGAGAGAATTGAGTCGCTGCGTCAGTTTCACGATGAAGTTTTGGGCCAATATGCCGTTTTACTAAGTGGAAACAGCCACTTGCTGATGCGGATGCTCAAATTCTGGAGCTACTTCAGCCATCTGTTCCCTCAACCCCACAAGGCTTTAAAGCGAGTGAAAAAGGCTGTCAACCGGATGAAATATGATATTGCCGTAAGTGAAAACTTTCAGATGTTGTATCATGAAGAAAACTAACGCAGCCCGCATTCTCGACCGGTTCAAAATTGATTATGAATTGGTTGAATATGAAGTTGACGAAGAAGATCTCAGCGCCGAACATTTGGCCGAAACTGCAGAACTGGAAATTGAAAAGGTGTTTAAAACACTGGTTTTGCAGGGAGATCGAACCGGGATTTTTGTTTGCGTCATTCCAGGGGGAATGGCCATAGACCTGAAATTGGCCGCAACGGTGAGTGGCAACAAAAAGGCGGCCATGGTTAAGATGAAAGAGATCGAACCGCTTACCGGCTATATTCGTGGCGGTTGTTCGCCGGTGGGGATGAAAAAAGAATTTCCAACATTTATCGACGAAACAGCTTTCGAACAGCCATTTATCTATGTCAGTGCCGGGGCCAGAGGGTTACAGATGAAAGTTGTACCAGCCAGCCTGGCCAAGGTTTGCAAAGCCAAAATCGCATCCATCGCAATCGAAAAAACGGATGACAATTAATGGGCCAGCAACCAATTTTCGGCAGCATCCATCTCAACTTCAAGCGGAACAGCCAACTGAACGGCTTGTTCCATCTCCGCTTTCACAATGGGCTTCACCCTTTCCAATTCACTTTTTAGCACATCGAAATCCAATTCGTCATGTACCTGTAATATCATTTTCGACTGGATATTTTCCGCCTCAAATCGCTTTTGGATATTGATCATTGCCACTTTGATAATATCGGCTGCCGACCCTTGAATCGGGGCATTAATGGCATTTCGCTCGGCAAAGCCACGTACGGCCGCATTGGCCGAATTTATGTCGCTCAGGTAGCGTTTCCGGCCCATGATGGTTTCGACATAGCCTCTCTTTTTAGCCAGTAAAATTTGGGTATCCATATAGTTTTTCACCTTCGGGAAGTTGGCAAAATAGTCGTCAATCAGCTGTTTGGCCTCGTTTCGCGGGATATTCAGCCGTTGGGCCAGACCGAAAGCCGATATGCCGTAAATAATTCCGAAGTTGGCCGTTTTGGCTTTGCGCCGCATATCGGAAGTAACTTCGTTTAGCGGGATATTGTAAATCTTGGCTGCCGTGGCAGCATGGATATCCACCCCCTGACGGAAGGCTTCGGTCATGGCTTCGTCGCCTGAAACGGCGGCCATAATTCGCAATTCGATTTGAGAGTAGTCGGCAGCCAGAAAGATATGCGTCTCGTCTGACGGGATAAATGCTTTTCGTATTTCGCGTCCGTTGTCGTCGCGGATAGGAATATTTTGCAGGTTCGGATTATTGGAACTAAGCCTTCCGGTAGCTGCAACAGTTTGATTGTATGAAGTATGAACCTTCCCGGTTTTGACATTTATCATTTTGGGCAGCGATTCGACATAGGTCGAAAGCAATTTCTTCAGCCCGCGATAGTCGAGAATCTTGGCAATTATCGGATGCCGCTCCTGCAAGGCCACCAACACCTCTTCGTTGGTCGAATATTGTTTGGTCTTGGTTTTCTTAGCCTTCTCTTCAAGTTGAAGTTTGTCGAACAAAATATAACCCAACTGCTTCGGCGACGAAATATTGAACGGTTCGCCGGCCAGCGCAATAATCTCTTCTTCAAGTATAATAATCTGCTCACGCAGTACAACGGCATAATCGTCTAACGCCTTTACGTCGAGCTTTACACCCGCCTGTTCCATCTCAATCAACACCTTCAGCAGGGGCATTTCCACCCCCCAAAAGAGTTTATCAACGCCTGCCCTTATCATATCGGCTTCGAGCAACGGCTTCAGCTGCAACGTGATGTCAGCATCTTCGCAGGCATACTCTTTGATGGTATTGATTTCGACCTGGCGCATCGAAATCTGTCCTTTCCCTTTACCAATCAACTCTTCGGTTTCCACTTTTTTATACTGAAGATAAGTTTCGCTCAGGAAATCGAGGTTATGGCGCAGTTCGGGCTGTATCAGGTAATGGGCTACCATCGTATCGAAAATTGGCCCTTTGACCTTAATCCCGAAGGTGGAAATCATCAGGGTATCGAATTTGGTGTTTTGTCCAACCTTTAAAATCGATTCGTCTTCGAATACGTTCTTAAAACGAAGGACAATCTTTTCGGCGCTTTTTCGGTCGGCCGGGACGGGGACATACCAGGCTTCGGCTGATTTGAACGAGAACGACATCCCTACCAATTGATCAGACAAAGGATCGAGTCCGGTAGTTTCTGTATCGAACGAAAATTCTGTTTGAGCCGAAAGTTGCTGTACCAGCGCCTGAATGGCTTCTTCGGTATCGGCCAAATGATACTGGTGGGGAGTCGATTGAATATCGGCAAAAGACGAACTGCCAGCTGTTTGGCTCTGTTCTTCAATTCCGAAGAGGGTTCCCTGAAGCGATGGCGCAGAAGGCTGAGGAGCAGGTTCCGGGGCCGCTTTACCCGAATATTTCATCAGAAGACTCCTGAATTCGAGCTCGGCAAAAACCGGCTGCAGGATAGCCATATCCGGTTCCTGTCGTTCAAAGGTTTCAGGTTGCCGTGATATCGGTACATCCAGAATAATTTCTGCCAGCTTGCGCGACATCCTCACCTGCCCTTCGTATGCCTGAAGGCTCTCCTTCATCTTTCCTTTCAACGATTCAATATTTTGGTAAACCCCATCGACCGACCCAAAATCACCAATGAGTTTCATCGCCGTTTTAGGGCCAATTCCGGGGCATCCGGGGATGTTATCGGCACTGTCGCCCATTAATCCCAATACATCAATAACCTGCAACGGATTGTCAACCTGAAAATTCTCTTTTACCTGCTCAATACCCCATACTTCAATTTCGTTACCCATCCGTTTGGGCTTATACATGAAAATGTTCTCGGAAACCAACTGGGCATAATCTTTATCAGGTGTAACCATAAAAACCTTAAAACCATCTCTCTCCGCAGTTTTAGCCACAGTGCCGATAACATCATCGGCTTCGAATCCCTCTTTTTCAAGAATCGGTATGCGATATCCTTTGATGATTTCGCGAACGTAAGGTATCGATTTGCGGATATCTTCGGGCATTTCGTCGCGGTTGGCTTTGTAGCTTTCGAACATTTCGTGCCTGAATGTTGGCCCTTTCATGTCGAACGCAACTGCGATATGGGTTGGGTTTTCATTTTTGAAAAGTTGCTCAAGGGTATTGACAAATCCCAACATCGTCGAAGTATTCAGCCCTTTCGAGTTGAACCGTTGCGCATTCATAAAGGCAAAATAGGAGCGATAAATCAGCGCGTAAGCATCGATCAGAAAGAGACGTTTCATGGAATTTCAGTTATTTTGAATCTATTCAAAACTAATGATAAAATCGGTTCGGTGGGACAACCGGAATATTTTGGGCAGCGAAATCGGGCAGTCAATTAACCTTTATCATGATTAGGAGCCGTTTGCAGCCCCCAAAAAAAACCGGCAATTTCGATGCCGGTTTTCAATATCATCTGCAAGAAAAACTTATCCCTCGCAAGTACATTTTTCGATACATTCGATAATCCCGCTCAATCCGGCATGTTTCAAAAAATAAAAAGTATTCTTTCCGTCGCGGCGGGAATTTAAAACCCCTTTCGATTTAAGGATTCCCAAATGGTGCGAAGTGGTTGACTGTTCGATGCCCAAACGCTCGTGAATCTCAGTAACAGTAAGTTTTTGGCCATTCTCGAGAAAACTGACGATAGCCATGCGCATCGGATGTGCAATGGCTTTCAGCATCTCGGCTGCCATGGTCAGTTTCTCAATATTTTTTTCGTCTGTATTCATTTTTGGAAAATTTTGTTGGATATCTGTTTGAAAATAAACAACCTTAAATCAAATGCAAATATATAAATACTTGGTTGCATGACAAGCCTAAATGATTTTTCTTCCTAACCATTTCGAAAAAGGGAGAAGCTCTTAAAAAATATTACATGCCATTCATTTACAAAACAATAAGACAATTTGATTCAAAAGTTATTTAGAATGACTTCACACAATTTGGCAATTAAGATAAATTGCTACCTTTACCGCATAGGGAAATTATCCAAAACAGGAAACTTCGAAATGTCGTCGAAAAATATCATCACGCTGCCAATCGAAAGTGAGCTGAAAGGGTTCGAACCTTTTTTTACGCAAGCTACACGGACCGAGATTCCCCTTCTCAGCACAATCGTCAACTACATTCTTCGCCGAAAGGGGAAGCAGATGCGCCCGATGCTTGTTTTTCTGACGGCTAAGCTAAATGGAGAATTCAACCCCAGGAGCTATCACGCAGCCCTTACCATCGAACTGCTACACACTGCCACTCTGGTACACGACGATGTGGTAGACGAATCGTACCAGCGACGCGGCTTCTTTTCGGTGAATGCCATCTGGAAAAATAAAATTGCCGTTTTGGTGGGCGACTTTATTCTGGCCAAAGGAATGTTGTGGTGCATTGAACACCGTGATTACGATATTCTTGACCAGATCTCGGTTGCGGTTCGCGATATGAGCGAGGGAGAAATCCTTCAGATTGAGAAAGCGCGCAAGCTCGATATTACCGAAGAGGTCTATTTTGAGATTATTCGCAAGAAAACAGCCTCTTTGCTGGCCACCAGCGCTGCGGTAGGTACCTGCTCGGTTACGGGCGATCCGGAGATTATCAAGCGGATGCGCCTCTTTGGCGAATATGCCGGAATGGCATTCCAGATTAAAGACGACCTTTTCGACTATCAGAAAACCAATTTGGTTGGTAAGCCTACCGGCAACGACCTTCGCGAAAAGAAGATAACGCTCCCGCTGATTTATGCCTTGCGACACGCATCTTCATCCGAGAAATCGAAGATTTTGGGGATTGTCCGTAAAAAGAAAAAAAGCAATGCCGATTTGCACGAAGTGTCGGCATTTGTGGCCGCCAAAGATGGTTTTGCCTATGCAGAAAAGGTGATGCTCGATTTTTACCAGAAATCGGTTGACCAGCTCAGCAGTTACCCCGATTCAGCCGTTAAAACTGCTTTAATCGAGTATGTGAAATACATCACAACCAGAGAAAGTTAAGACCCGATCTGCTTTCAGTCTTTTCCGGGATAATAAATTCCTGTCAGCTTTCGAATTTGATCCAACGTACGGATAAGTGTAAGACTCATCTGGTGGGATATTATTTTGCTTTCCAACTGATGATTCTCCAGGCATCTCATGGCTTCAGCTGCCTCTTGCTTCATGCCGCAAAGATGCGCAGGCCAGGAAAATCGTTCAGCCGGTTGTCCCATTCTTTCAATTTCCAACCATTGATCGATAGCGCTGCTTCGGCGAAGACGGATGATGCCCTGTTCGCAAAAGATGTCGGTACCAAAACCAATCGCGCTATAAAAAGTGGCATAAAGCGAAGCCGTAGTATCCGACGAATAATCGAAATGAACGGTAACAGATTGGTCGGCTCCGGTATCGGCCAAATGAGCTTTAGCTGATATATTCGTGGGGGCACCCAAAAACCAAAGGGTATCGAAAACGCAGTAAAGACCAATATCAAGTAAGGCTCCACCGCCAAGTTCACGATTCAGCAAACGATGATTGATGTCGTAGGGACTTTTGTTGAAGCCAAACCAACTGTTGATATGTTTGATTTTCCCCAACGTACCCGATTCGATAACCCTTTTTGCCTCGATATACGATGGTTGATGTGGCACAAAAAAGGCCTCCATCAGCAATCGGTTATTTTGACGGGCCGTTTCAATCATCTGATTTACTTCGTGTTGATTGATGGCCAGCGCCTTCTCGCACAATACGGCTTTCCCGTGGTTCAAACAAAGTTGAGCATGTTCGGCATGGTGCGAGTGAGGCGAAGCAATATAGATGATATCAATATCGGGGTCGCCAACCAAATCGGTATAACTTCCATATACCCTTTCAATTCCAAAGTCCTGCGCAAAACTGACAGCACGCGAATAATCTCTTGAACCAACAGCCAGCAGACGGGCGTTGGGCAAGTGACGCAATTCGTCGACAAATTTTCCGGCAATTCGACCGGGTGCCAATATGCCCCAGTTGTATATTTTATTATCCATCAGTCGATTAAATTTATTTTTCGATTTCGAATTGATTCAAATATATAAAATTATTATCATTGCCATGTGCAACATTATACTGCCTATCATGAAAAAAGATCTCACACGCGAAGATGCTTTTGCCTTGCTTAAAAAATACAACCAACAGGAAAGTCTAATTCGGCACGCTTTGGCTGTAGAATCGGTGATGCGCTATTTCGCCGTTCAGCAAGGCGAAGATGTAGAAAAATGGGGTATTATCGGATTGTGTCACGATCTGGATTACGAACAATTTCCAGATCAGCACTGCACCATGACCCGCAAGATCTTAGAGGGAGAGCAATGGCCCGAAGATTGTATCAGAGCCATTGTGAGCCATGGATGGGGCATCTGCAGCGATACTGAACCTATCAGCTACATGGAAAAAGTGTTGTTTGCCACCGACGAACTGACCGGACTGATTACTGCCGCCGTATATGTCCGTCCATCGAAAAGCATTCTGGATTTAGGCACCTCGTCGGTAATGAAAAAATGGAAAACGCCTGCCTTTGCCGCCGGTGCCAATCGCGAAGTGATTGCCAAAGGGGCTGCCATGTTAGATCTGACCGTCGAGGAGTTGATAACCAAAACCATTCAAGCCATGCAGGGCAATGCTGAAGTTATCGGGCTAAAAGGGAACCTGTAACCAAATTAATTTTTGCGAGTTGTCACTTTATCAACCAGATAGACAATAGATTTAAAAGATATGCCACTATTATGCGTTAATCCGATTTCGCAGGTACGGCTGGTAGAGTAGCCTTGCTTAACTTTCGAAGGAATTTGTTCTTTCAGCTCGCGCAAACCATGATGGTTTAGTTCGGGATAGGTGAAACCCCGGTCGCCGGCAAAGCCACAACAGTTGGTTTCGGGAACCACTACTTCTCGTGAGCAACGACGAGCCAGTTCAGCCAATTTTTCATCCATTCCCATTTTTTTCATACTGCAAACCGGAAACACCGCAACAGCTTCATCAACAGGGTTAAAATCCAGTTTGTCCACCAGATAATTCAGAATAAATTCGACAGGTTCGTATAGCTTTATACGAGGCTCCATATTTTCTTTCATCGTGTACAAACAAGGGCTCATGTCGCACACAATCGGGTAACGGCCCTCGCCGCTCGCTTTCCAAAGCGCAGCCTCCAACTCTTTCGATTTCATCAGTCCGGCCTCTTTGTAGCCCTTGCTCGAAAAAGCCATTCCGCAACAGAGATTACTCAATCCATCCGGGAAAACAACTTCAAAACCAGCTTTATGAATCAGGTTTATAAGTGTTTCACTCAACTGTTTTTCCTCTTTGTGATCCTTCGAAACACCCATCGTACGGTTGATACACGAAGGGAAATAGACCACTTTATTGTCAGATTTTGAATATTTTGTCAGAATCACTCTCTTTGCTCCTGAAGGCATTGCCGCTGTCCAGAGTGGAATCTGGTTACCCGATATTTTTCGCATCCCACCGGCTATACCACTCATCAACGTTGTTCCCAAAACAGAATGGGCCATGTTGACCAGCGACAAAACAGGGCGACCGATTGCCGTAATACTTTTCATGTTATTTGCCAGCCAAATGGCACGTTGTGCCGCTTTTGGCGAAATGGCATCGTGCCTCAAATCCTTTATCAGTTTCCCGGTATCGATTTTCACCGGACAAGCCACGGCACATAAACCATCGGTAGCACAGGTTTCGTTGCCGCTATAGTTGAAATTGGTAACCAAAGATGCAGCAACATGAGGCTCTTCGCCGGTGGTTTTCAGTCGGCTGATTTCGCGATAAACAGCAATGCGCTGACGGGGCGAAAGAGTCAGTTCTGCCGATACACATGATGGTTCGCAGAAACCGCATTCAATGCACTTGTCCACTTTTTCGGAGGCTGCAGGAAGTGGTTTCAGGTTTTTGATATGGGCATCCGGATCGGGATTAATAATCACGCCAGGGTTAAGCAGGTTTTTAGGGTCGAACATTTTTTTTATCTGTTGCATCAGTTGGTAGGCCTCTCTCCCCCACTCCTTTTCGACAAATGGCGCCATGTTTCGTCCTGTGCCATGTTCGGCCTTTAGCGAACCATCATATTTTTCAACGACCAATGAAGCGACATCGGCCATAAAACGTTCGTAGCGCTCAACCTCCTGAGACGTACCAAAATCCTGGGTAAAGACGAAATGCAGATTTCCATCAAGGGCATGACCAAAAATTACAGCTTCATCGTAACGATACTTCAGAAACAGTGTTTGAAGATCGGTTGTTGCTTCAGCAAGGCGGTCAATTGGAAAGGCAACATCCTCGATAATAACCGTTGTACCTGTTTTACGCACTGCCCCCACCGAAGGAAAGAGTCCCTTTCTGATTTTCCAGTAAAGATTATACTCAGCCGGATTTTCAGTAAAATAGAGCGGAATCTCCTTTGGGATGGTTTCGAGCGAATTGGCTATTGTTTGGATTTGATTATCCAATTCTGCTTTTGTTCCGGCGCGGGTTTCGACCAACAGGGCCGTAGCCCCCTCGCTTAATACGGGCAACCAGACTGGAAGCCCTGGCTCTTTTTCAACCGAACGCAACCCGGCCCTATCCATCAGTTCGGCCGTTGATACTGGCTGATTTTTCAGGATACGCACCGCTTTACAGGCATTTATAATATCGGGGAAAACCATCATGGCACTGGCTTTGAACGGATGTTCAACCACCGTACGATAGGTTATTCCAGCAATAAAACCCAATGTCCCCTCCGAGCCAATCATCAGATGTTCAATAATATCAAATGAGTTGTCAAAATCTGTCAGCGCATTGAGGCTGTAACCGGTTGTATTTTTTATTTTGAATTTGTTACGGATACGATTGGCAAGAACGGTGTTACTTTTCACCTCAGCAGCCATGCGGTCCAGTGCTTCAGCCAAAACTGAATGGCTTTTCAGAAAAGATTGTCGGCTTTGCTCGTCGGTGGTGTCCAAGATAGTCCCGTCGTGCAAGATAACCCGGATTCCGGCAACCGTTTTGTATGAATTATCGGCCGTTCCGCAACACATACCACTGGCGTTATTGGCTGCAATACCGCCAATCATGGCCGCATGAATCGAAGCCGGATCGGGCCCAATTTTGCGTCCGAAAGGAGCCAGCAGCCGATTGACCTTAGAACCAATAAGTCCAGGTTGAAGCCTGATTTTCAGACCTTCATCAAGAATTTCAAAATTTTTCCAATGTTCACCTGCTATCACCAATACCGAATCTGAAATAGCCTGACCGGAAAGACTGGTTCCGGCAGCCCGAAACGTGACAGCAATATTTCGTTTATCAGCCTCCCGAAGAATATATGCCACCTCCTCCTCGTCCTTCGCTTTCACAACTATCTTGGGAATCATCCGATAGAAACTTGCATCGGTGCCAAAAGCCAATGTATGTAGTGGGTCGTGGAAAATTCTTGTCGGTTCAATTTTCTGTGTCAAAGCACGATAAAGAAGTTGATAATCTCCGGATAGCATTACAGTTAATTTTGGGCCAAAAGTAGGTATTACGAACCACAAAGATGAAAAATAACTATTTTTGATTGCGACCATTTTAAAAAAAAACAAAAAACTTATGAAAGAGAGTAACAAATTGACAAAATGGGCCTTAACGATTGTTCGCACGGCTATTGGCTGGCATTTTCTCTATGAAGGTGTTGCCAAAATTATGAGTAGCGGGTGGAGTTCAGCGGCTTATCTCACCAATTCGAAATGGATTTTTTCGCCCCTGTTTCAGTGGATGGCAGGGAATTCGGCCGTTATCGCTGCAGTTGATTTTCTGAACATCTGGGGAATGATACTTGTTGGTCTGGGGCTAATTACCGGCCTGTTTGCGCGTTGGGCTGCTGCGGGTGGCACATTGATGCTGCTGTTCTATTTCGTTGCCTATCCGCCCATTCCTGGCTATATGGTTGGTGTCCCCGCCGAGGGAAGCTATTTGTGGATCAACAAAACATTGATTGAACTATTTGTTCTGTTGGCCTTTGTATTTATTCCGGCTACCAATTTCTTCGGATTAGACAGGCTTTACGCCCGTTGGAAAGAGGAGAAGGCACGTCAACCGGTTCCCGAATATTCGGGCGACAACGACAAAAAAGTGGCCCGCCGGGAGATGATGAAAGATTTGATTGCGGTTCCGGCTATTGGTGCTTTTGCCTATGCGCTGTACAAAAAAAGAAGATGGGACAGTTTCGAGGAGAAATTATTGAAAGTGGAAGGCATAGATGCCAACTCAGGTGCTACGACATTGAATTTCAGCTATGCGTCTTTAAGTGAACTGAAAGGAAAAGTCCCAAAAGGAAAAATCACCTACCGCAATACAAAGGGCGAAATGGCCGAGTTTGAACTAAGCCGTCTGATAATGGGAGGAAACTTAATTGGCGGTTGGGCTCATTCGCGCGATTTAATCTATGTCTCTAAACTGGTAAAAACTTATCATACCGATGAAAAGGTGATGCAAACCCTTGCATTGGGCGAAAAATGCGGAATGAACTCCATTATTACCAATCCTCAACTTGGGCGAATCCTGAAAAAATACAAGCACGAGTTCCGGAGCAACCTAAAGTACATTTCGGACTGTGGTGTGGGGATGGATTTTCAGAAAGGGATTAAACTATCGCTGCTTACCGAGGCAGATGCTTTATACTGTCAAGGCGAAATCACTGACCGCTGGACCAATCCGGAGTACGACGATGGGCGAAAACTGACAGTAGCTCAACGCATGGAGCTTATTCGCGAGGGGCTTGAAGAGATTCGCAGCCATGGAAAACCAGCCGGGATAGGTGCCCATCGCATCGAAGCCATTAAGGTGTGTGTAGAACATGGTCTTCAACCCGACTTCTGGGTAAAAACATGCCACAGCCACAACTATTGGTCGGCTAAAACCACGGCTGAATGGAATGACAATATGTTCGATTTCGACCCCGATGAGACAGTTCGTTACATGGAAACGCTGGAGCAGCCTTGGATTGCTTTCAAAGTTTTGGCCGCCGGCGCCATCAAACCTGAAGATGGATTAAAATATGCCTTCAACAGCGGAGCGGACTTCGTTTGTATGGGTATGTATGATTTCCAGATTGTAGAAGATGCCAATCATACATTGGCCGCGTTGGCCAATGTTCAGAGAGCCCGCCCCTGGAGGGGATAAATTTCGGTAGTAAGACCAAAAAAGCCCGGTGATTTTAATCTTACCGGGCTTTTCCATTATACCTTTTGTGTCAGAAATAGGTTACTTTTTGACCTGTAATTGATGTCAGCAAGTTGTTGGCCAAACGGCTTGCACCAATTCTGAATAGCCGATTATTAAGCCATTCGTCGCCCAAAACCTCCTTAACGATAGCCCAGTAAATCAGAGCATCATCACTTTCGACAATGCCTCCGGCTGGTTTGAAGCCCACTTTACGGCCAGTCTTCCGGTAAAATTCCCTGATGGCACTACACATGATCCATGCGGCCTGATGGGTGGCAGCCGGCTCCAATTTTCCGGTCGATGTTTTAATGAAATCGGCTCCAGCTTGCATCGCCAGAAAAGAGGCTTTCCAAATCCTTTCGGGAGCTTTCAGTGCCCCGGTTTCGAGAATCACTTTTAAATGCGCCGTACCGCAAACCTTTTTTAAACGGGCTATGTCAAGCACCACTTCGTGATGATTATCAGCCAAAAATTCGCTTAACGAAAGAACAATATCGATCTCGTCAGCACCGGCCTCTACGGCCATACCGGTTTCCAGATCTTTTACTGCATCGAATGTCATAGATGCCGGAAAGCCGGCTGAAACCGAGGCTATCTTTACCGTTTTATCCTTTAGATTTTTACTGACCGTTTTCACCAGGTTCGGATAGACACAAATTGCTGCAACATTTGGCATATCAGCAAAATGCTGATGAAAATTTGAAACATTTTGTGCGAATAGTTTTCCCCGCTCCTGAGTATCGGTTGAACTTAATGTTGTTAAATCAATGCAGGAAAAGAGTTGTTTCAGCGTACCGGGTTCTTTCATTCCGGAAGCCGATTCTATTATCGGGGCGAGGGCGTTCTCAATTTCTTCCTGCGAAAACTGCCTGTCGAGCGTATCAATAAGCCATTTCATGGTAATATGCTGCTTTTTAGGTAAATAATTTATCATTTTCAAAATGGCGCGATTGGTCGCGCAGACTCTTTTTTTTCATATTTTGCTGAAAAGCCTCGGTGAGGTTCACGCCTGTCTGGTTGGCCAGACAAATCAGAACCCAAAGTACATCGGCCATTTCGTCGGCCAAATCAACCTGCCGGTCACTCTTTTTCATCGACTGGTCACCATATTTTCGGGCAATTACGCGGGCCACTTCGCCCACCTCTTCGGTTAAGATGGCCATATTGGTCAGCTCGCTGAAATAACGCACGCCATATTGTTTGATCCATTGATCAACAAGCGCCTGAGCCTCGTTCAGGGTAATTTCATTGCTCATAAGTCACGATTTTTAGAATCGATTATAATCGTTACCGGTCCGTCGTTCACAAGAGAAACTTTCATATCGGCACCAAATCGTCCGGTCTGCACCGGTTGGCCCAACGCTTCGCTTAGCAACCGAATAAAACTTTCGTAAAGCGGAATCGCAATATCGGGCGGTGCTGCGCTGATATACGAAGGGCGATTCCCCTTTTTTGTTTTGGCATGAAGGGTAAACTGGCTTACCAACAAAATAGCCCCCCCACTCTCCTTTACCGAAAGGTTCATCACATCATTGCTGTCGTTGAAAATACGCAATTGCACAATTTTATTAGCCATCCAAACCAGATCCCCGGTTTCATCGGGCGATTCAAACCCGACCAAAACCAACATCCCATTCCCAATTTCTCCGATAATATTACCTTCAATAGAAACCGATGCCTGAAGAACCCGCTGGATTACAATCCTCATGATATCTGATATTTATTCAAATATAATAAAAACTTGTGCGCCAGTCAACCTAAAATTTATTGTGAAACAATATATTTTCGTCATACCACCATTTCCATTAGCAAAATAACCAGCAGGTAACGGGCGAGTTTACCAACAAACATGAATATGGTTGTCATTACGGGCGAGATACGGAAAAAACCAAGTCCTAAAATAATAATGTTTCCCAATAGTGGCACGAAAGAAAGTGTAGCCATCATTGGGCCATAGCGGTTAAGCCGGGGCAAAATGGATTCCATTTTTTCCTGCTTTACC
>CAYOJD010000060.1:0-19842 GCA_964404205.1 uncultured Prolixibacteraceae bacterium | reverse complement strand
GCCGCCCGTTTAAACCAGAGCCCCGTTCCCGGATAAGGAGCGGGGCTCGTTTGTTGTAATAAACTGTGGCTACTCTTGAAAATTTATGCTTAAACTGTTGACTTAAATTGGTTTAATGTTGTAACTTGTGATAAGTGTTTTTCAATAAGGTATTAGCAACTAAACTAAACCGCTATGAAAACGATATTTCAGGTTACGATTGGATTGTTTCTATTGTTCACGGCAATCTCTCTTCGAGGACAAGTTACTCCTCCCCAACCTCCAACTCCAGGACCCGAAACACCCCCCGATGCATTGTACGATTCAGATCCCAATCCTGTAATTGGCACAGTTACCTTCACCCCAAATCCAATGACAGACATTGTATCAGCCAATCAAAACCATATTGTTGTCGTGGCAACAGATGATGGTGTGATTACGCAAGTTTACCTTAAATTCGGAAAAACTTCTATCGAAGAACAGACAATTGCGCTTACAAATTCCTCATTAAGCAACTGGGAAGCCGATCTCCCAGCGTTGGATGTGGGCAATTATGTTTATGTAATCACAGCTACCGACAATTCCATGCAACTTAGTACATCGGCTGAAAATTATTTTGCCATAACCGAAGGCATTCCTCCAACTCCTTCAAATCTATTGGTAACCACTGTGAAGCAAGATCGGTTAATATTGAAATGGGATGCTGCTGAGAAGGCCACATCTTATTGGCTCGAAGTAAGTAAAAGCAGTGATTATGCATCACCGGTTTTCAGCGCTGATATCGGAAATGTATTGGAGAAGGAACTGACAGGACTTGATGCGGCGACTCCTTATTATTTTAGGGTAAAGTCGATACGTGTTATTGCTTCTGGTTCTCTCGAAAGCCCGTATCAGACAGGAGATGTTACAACTCTATCTCCGCTTGCTGACGAACCGACGGACTATCCTTCATCTTTCAGAAGTGGAAGCGATAGTGAAATCAGCCGGTTCAATTTGTATTGGACTTCTGCAACAACGGGAATTCTACCTGATGGATATTTAATACGCATAGTCAAAAATAATACCCATGTTGTTTTTCCGGTTGATGGTATCGTTGAAAGTGAGGATGTTGAAGGAGTTGATGGTACACTGACCAAACTTGTCAATTCCGGTAGCCAGACTACAATTACTTTACCTGGGTTCGAAACTATTTGGCAGGCATCGATTTTTCCATACAAAGGCAGTAACGAAGCCATCAATTACAAAACCGACGGTGCTGTTCCTTCTGTTCAATTAATTACACCATTACAGTCGGGTGTAAATGGCTGGATCAACGAAATTCATTACGACAACAGCGGTACCGACAGCGACGAAATGATTGAAATTGTTATCGAAAAGAGCAGTAATTATCTGTTAACCGACTTCCAAATCATCCTTTATAATGGAAGCGATGGTAAAAGCTATTCAACCAAGAGTTTACCTTCTGTGCCGGGTAGCACCAGCAATGGTTTTGATCTCTTCTCTGTGGCTGCACCAGGGATACAAAATGGCCCTGATGGTGTAGTGTTGAGCTATCAAAACAAAGTAATCCAATTCCTAAGCTATGGCGGAAGCTTTTCGGCAACCAACGGCATTGCTTCCGGGATGACATCTGAAAATCTACCAACTCAGGAAACAACTTCAACTACAATTGGCTACTCCTTGCAATTGAGTGGGCAAGGCTCATGTTATAATGATTTTTTGTGGAATGTGCCGCAATTGGCGACAGCAGGAGCTCTCAATCTCAACCAAACACTGAACGCATCGTCGCCTTCAACGGTATGGTTGGGTGCAGTTTCTTCTGAATGGGACAATCCTGCAAACTGGAGTAGTGGCATTCCAGATAATACATTAAAGGCAATCATCCCGGCAGGAAAGCTCTTCTCTCCCCAAATATCGGCTACCGGTTATTGCAAAAGTTTGGTACTCGAATCGGATGCCTCGCTTTTAGGACAAGATTATTTGCCAGATAACTGTCTGGTTTACAGTCAGCGGAAAATGTCAGCCGGGAAATGGCTTTTTCTGACTCCTCCGGTTAATGGTGTCACATCGGGCATATTCAAACCGTTGACGGGCTTGGTTTACATGATTGATTACAACAATAGCCAACCTGTCGATCAATCGTCGTGGGAATATATTGCTGATACGACAAAGCTATTCATCCCGGGAACAGGGTATGGATTTTTCGGTACCCGCGAAGAACCAACACTCACGTTCAGTGGCTTGCCCATTAAAACGTCGCTGATAAAACCGCTTTATTTTTCGCCTAACGGGAACAATTGGAACTTTGTCGGAAATCCCTTTCTGGGTGCTTTGAATTGGACACAATTGGAAAAGCAAACGACAACAGGGACCGCATATTTGTTTGATCCCAACCAAAAAAGTTATATTGCAATCGCTTCAGACGGGGTAACTTCGGTTGTCGATTTTACCGACCAGTTTGCTCCTATGCAAGGTTTTTTCATTGAATCAATTTCCGCCGGGAGTCTACTTTTTGATATTGGTAAAGTGGTTTCTTCGGAACAATATTTTCTGAAAGAGATAGCAACGAATGAACCAATTGTCCGAATCAGGGCAATCGGGCCCAATGGCTCAGATGCGGTGGCCATTCAGTTTTGCCCATCAGCCAACGACCACTTTATAATTACCGAAGATTCCAAGAAACTTTTTTACCACGAACCGGGCGTGCCGCAACTGGCATTTGTCACCGATAACCAACGAGTGGCCATCAGTCGTTGCCAAACGCTGGTTGGTTCATTCCCGGTTATGATATCACTTACTGATAATGCGCAGGTCGAACTCTCTGCCCAATTGGAAGGTGTTATCCCCGACAATATCTCGGTCATGTTGGTTGACAAGGTATTGGATAAATCTATCGATATTCGGCAAAATCAATCACTCAGGGTTGCTTTGCCAGCTGGCGAACAACTCAACCGGTTTGCCCTGGAGTTAACCGAAGTAGAAATCCCACCGGTTGTGCCAATCGATGAATTTCGTATCTATTCGGTAAACGATGAAATCCGTCTGGAGTCGCCCAAAATTATCGATGGTTATATTTCTATCTATAATCTGGCCGGACAAAAGATTATTGAAAGAGCAATTAATGGTACATCAGCCACTTTCTTAACGGGGAAAGGTCATTTTATTCTTCGTCTCCGCGACAAAGCCGGTATTAAAACCGAGAAGATGATTGTACCCTGATGTGCCAGATGGCAGAAGCCCAAACCGCGGATTATTTCTGTGGCAATATCTCGGTGATGACCTCGCCGTTCGAACTGTTGGGTGGTACAATCCCCAAAAATGCTGCAATTGTAGGGACGATATCGGTGGCACTGGTATGTCGTAATGTCGTTCCCTTTTTGATGCCAGCCCCGAACCAAACGAGCGGGACCTGGTCGCAGTCGGTATAATCAATTGGCTTGTATTTCTCTTTGGGTAGCCATCCATCCTCGAAACGAATTAATACATCTCCCGAACGTTTGATGTTGTAATTATTTTGAAAACTCTCCAGCGGTCCGCCTAAGAAATTATCCGATTCGAGCTCGAAAGCGGCCTTTGCATAAGCAATTCCCTCGAACTGGTTCATAAACTGGGCAACCACAGTCTGCATCTCCTGAATGTCGATCTTCTTTTTTTCGGCCAGCGACCGGTTGAGAAAAATCTGCTGATAATTATACAGCTCAATCCAATCGCCTTCGCCATATTTAATGTTGAGATACGATTTCAGCAGTGCCACCGAACCATCTGGGTTGAATGTCCCGGTAGGAAACTTATACCGATCTTTCAAAAATTCAGAAGGGTAGGAAAAACTGGTGGTGGAAGTGAGGTAAACCAGCAGGTTGTCAGTGCCATATCCGTTTTCAAGATATTTCAGCAACTCGGCAATATCTTTGTCCAAGCGCATGTAAGTATCCTGCATTTCGGTCGAAAAGGCCCCAAAAGCGTAGCGCTCTGCATCCATTGACGAGAATACTACCGTAAGAATATCGGGAATCTGATCGTACCCCAGCCTCTCTTTCGGAATCAACTGGATGGTAAAATCTTTAACCAATGTATTGGCATATGGAGTTGTTTTCAGTAAACGATACAGATAACCTGCCTCTTTGCCTATCAGGGCAAGGTTGTATGGAAAATTTTTGTATTTACCCAAATAACCCGTTTTGCCCAATGCCGGATCTTCAATGCTCTCGAAATAATTGATCGGGTCTGTTAGGGGTGTCCAGGGTTGATTGAGATAAGAATCTGCCATTTTCAGGTTGTTGAAATCGATGGCCCAACCCGGGAAAGTAGATACATAGCACGAACTCGAAATCATCTTGCCATTGGTATTATCGAGCCAGTAGGCCCCGTCAGCCGAATGTCCGGCTGCAAAGATGGCTGGAATATCATTCATGGCCACACTAAAAACCCGTGCTTTTCCTTTGGTTACCAACTTCATCCGGTCGCCAATGGTAGGGGTCATCAGCCATTTTGCCGAACGTTCGCCCTCTTTCGAATCGGAGCCAACTGTAGTGTAAAAATTATCGGCCACGCAATCGGTCTCTTTGTTGCGCAAACGGTCAATCCATTTATCGGCCACAATACCATGTTTCGATGGCGTTGCTCCGGTCGAAAGGGTTGCCATTCCCACCGA
Organism: uncultured Prolixibacteraceae bacterium; assembly: GCA_964404205.1. Lineage (GTDB taxonomy): Bacteria > Bacteroidota > Bacteroidia > Bacteroidales > Prolixibacteraceae > CAZWBR01. Next base: position 15,212 of record CAYOJD010000060.1, on the reverse strand, counting down.
TGGCCGTTGTATTAAATTGTCGATGTGATGATTGGCGCAAATATACCCCATCGAATAAATCCTTTTAAACCCATCTTCGCCAAACTTGTTCCAATAACGTTCAATATAGTCGGGGTGCATATCTTCAATAACGATTCCGACGATAATGCGGGGCGATACCGCCGAAACGGTCGTGTGTCCCTGTGCGCTACTCAACAACGGCAAAAGAAGGAGAAGGATTAGAGCAAGATTCCTGAACATAGCAATATTTTTGACAAAGGTAATGACAACAATTTTTAAGTCAAATACGCCGGCAATTACGGCATTTCGTTTTTCCACGTCGAATATGGATTTTGCGAAAGATAGGAATTGAAATAGCGTGGGTCGCCGGTAACTTCTTCCCCAATCCACGGAGGCAACGAGAAGGGTTCATCGGGTTCCGTGAGTTCGATCTCGGCCATGATAAGCCCCTTGTTTTCGCTTTCAAACTGGTCGACTTCCCATAATTTATTTTCCCAGACAATTTTAGTCCGGTATTTTTCGATAATGGGGAAAGGGCTAAGCTTCAGCATTTCCGATGCATCGGCTAACGGGATTGGATACTCAAATTCAGCACGCGAAATGCCATCAGTGGGCCCTTTAATGGTGATAAAAGCTTGTTCTCCGGCAATGCGAACCCTGACTGTTCGCCCCAAATCGGCAACAAGATAACCCTGTGCATAATGAACAGCCTCGCCAGCATCGCGCCAACTGTTGCCGACCACCAGAAATTTGCGTTCTGTTTCGATAGCCATAGCCTATGCCGTTTCGAAATCGATTTCGAGAAAACGGGTAACCTCTTTCTTCCACCGGTTCTCTACAAAATCGACATGCAATGGATGGTTGTTGTAGGTTTGATAATCATCGTTATTGTTGAAGACCATCGAGAAGCCATACGTATATTCGTTCTTGGGGCTGGTCTGCCTGAAAGCCTGAAAATTACGGACAACCGGTATCGCACTCAGGATTCGTCGTCCATCGGCAATAAATTGAGCCGCATCGGCTGAGCCTTTTTCATATTTCAAATCGAAAATTACCATGTGCTGGATTTCTCCGTTTTTTAGTGCTGAATCGCCAGATTCATGGTTGGTTACAGTTGCTGTTGTCATTAGTGGTGCAGTAATAATTGTTGCGCCGACCCCGGCTATAAATTGACGTCGTTCCATTCGTTTTCGTTTTTTTGCTAATCTACCGTTTTTTTGGCGAAGTATAAAAATGTTTTCGACACTTGGTAAAAGTGGCTACATTTGGCTGGATAAAATTTCGATATGGAAGCAATCAAGGAAGTTTGTGTGGAGTCGTTTAGCGAAGCCGTTGATGCGGTCAAAGGTGGTGCAACCCGAATCGAACTTTGCGAAAACCTGACCGTTGGCGGAACGACCCCTTCGTTCGGAACCATCAAACAATGTTTGCATACTTTGCCTGTTCCGGTAATGGTGATGATCCGTCCGCGTGGGGGCAACTTCTGTTATTCGTCTTCCGAAATCGAAATCATGAAAGAGGATATTGCCGTATGCAAGTCGCTTGGCGTTTACGGGGTTGTTTTTGGCGTGCTTACCTCTTCTTCTGAAGTCGATATTGCGGTGACTGCTGAGTTGGTTCAATTGGCTAAGCCGATGCAAATCACGTTTCATAAGGCTATCGACGAAGCCCCTGATTTATTGATAGCTACGACCTTGGTGAGGGCTATGGGAATCGACCGGATCCTATCCTCCGGTGGAAAAGCGACAGCCGCCGAAGGGGCCGAAACGCTCAGACAGATGATTGCCCTAGCCGGCCCGCACACACGGATTATTGTAGCCGGTAAAGTGACCCACGAGAATCTTGAACAGATTGCAGCCGCCATTCCGTCGTCCGATTATCATGGTCGCCGGCTGGTTGCATTCTGATTTTGGTTTATCCTTGCGCTACTTTTTCTCTTCCATATTGCTTAAATGCAGATCGAGGGCTTTCACCGAAATCTGAATCTCCCAAATCGAAAGTCCCAGCGAGGCAATCAGCAACAGAAGCGCTACCCCGAAAAACCAGGTGGCTATCAGTGGTTCGCCAATAAAAATCAGAAACATTGTAAACACACAAAGAAAGAGGCTCGATACGCCTAAAATCTGCATGTTGCGCGTCAGGTGAAGCCTTTTGCGAAGATTGGCAATCTGCCCCAGCAATAATTCGTTAGGGTTCGATTGAAACTTGGCATACAAATCTCTTATCAGCGAAGCGTAGCCCAGGAAGCGGTTGGTATAGGCCAACAAAATCAGCGATATGGCCGAGAATAACAATGCTGGCGTGGTGAGTGTAAATTCTTCAATCATAATAATTTCTTTTTCAGAAAGATAATAAAAATAGGGCATTCCATCCAAAGGAACGCCCTAGTGTGATAAAATGTTCAATCCAATCACTTCAATAACCCGGCAATTGTCTCGCGGAGTTTCTCTTCTCTCAGGTTTTTGGCAATGATTTTTCCGGTCTTGTCGACCAGAAGGTTTGACGGAATGGAGTTGACCCCGTAGAGTTTGGCCGCTTCGTTGCCCCAGCCTTTCAGGTCTGACACGTGGTTCCAGGTCAGCTTGTCGTCTTTAACGGCTTTGAGCCATTTGGCCTTGTCGCTGTCGCACGATACGCCCAGAACGGTAAACCCTTTGCCATTATATTCGGCAAAAGTCTTGACTACATTGGGGTTTTCGCGACGGCAAGGGCCGCACCACGATGCCCAAAAATCGACCAGCGTCAATTCATTCTTTGAATAGATATCCGACAGTTTTACGGGTGTGCCGATAGAGTCGTTCATCGTAAAATCAGGCGCAATCTGGCCAACGGCTACTGTTTGCAATAGCGCAACCCTTTCGGCCAGGTTTTTGGCGGCCTTGCTTTGCATCACTTCCGGCGAAAATTTGCTGACAAACGATTGCAGTTCGTCGGCTTCCATGCCATACTGTACCGATTGCAGGATTACAGGAGCAATAAATGATGAGCCGTTTTCGAGGATAAACTTCTTGTTTTGATTGTTCATCACGCCGTCAAGCGAATCGATTTTGGCTTCGAGCGGTTTCATGGCCGAAGTGTCGCCTTTCTGACGGGCCTCTTTGTATTGGTTATAAATGGCCTCCTGTTCTGCGCCAAGGGCTTCGGTTGTTGCAACAAATGCTTTGTATTCATCCTGAACCTTCGAGCCGGTTACCGTAATCGATTTTGCTTCGGCAGCTTTACCCGCAACGGTAATCTTGCTGTTTTCGATAAAAAGCGGAACCCTGACCGTTTCGCCCGACATAATAACATACTGTTCGGGAGTTGTTACTGCACCGTTGAACGTAAATTTGCCCCCGGTTGCCTGTGTCGAGTCAACGGTATCCCAGCCCGATGCCCCACGTTGTTTCAAATAAACCTTTCCATCGGATAATCCTTCTATCGAGGCTTCGATGGTGTAGCTGGGTGCCTGACTACAGGCCAGAATCATGACCGGGAACGAAATGATAGCGAGAAGTTTCTTCATCTTTGTTGTAATTTACATTTTGATAATTGACTCAATTGACTTTTCCCCGTTGTCTTTGATAATCGTTATTCTCGTTGTTTCCGCCAGGCTTGGCAAACAGCACGACCAGGTTTCGCCCTTCGAGCAGCAGGCCCGATGCATTGTCGACCGCCCGGTTGGCTTCGTAGTCGTGTTCCATTTCCACAAACCCGTATCCTTTGCTCCGCCGGGTATAAGGGTCGCGAATAATGCGTACGCTCGCTACTTTGCCATACTCCGAGAAAATACGGAGAAGATCATCCTCATTAATTCTATAGTAAAGGTTTCCTACATAGAGGTTCATCGCTCAATGGATATTAGTTAGACAAAAGAAGTTTGGTAGTTTTTGGTTATCAGAATACTATACGTCGCAAATTAGGATGCATTGGCGAAGCGATTCCAGTTTATCTTCTTTCGAAGGAACAAACTCCTGACCGACAAAGCCTTTGTAACCGGTTTCGACAACCGCTTTCATGATGGCCGGATAATTCAGTTCCTGTGTCTGGTCTATTTCGTTGCGACCGGGCACACCACCGGTATGATAATGACCAATGTAACGATGATATTTATTGATGGTATCGATCACGTTCCCCTCCATGATCTGCATGTGATATACATCGTACAACAGTTTAAACCTTTCTGAGCCGACCATTTCGCAGAGGGCAGCGCCCCAGGCGGTATGGTCGCATTGGTAATCTTTATGGCCAATGCTGTTGAGCAACTCCATGATAATGGTTACGCCATGTTTCTCGGCTACAGGCATCAGCCGGCGAAGCCCGATGGCACAGTTAATCAACCCGTCGTTGTCGCTTAGCCCTTCACGGTTCCCCGAGAAACATATCAGGTTGGGGACACCGGCTGCAGCTGCTTTGGGTATCATGGCTTCGAAATCGGCCACCAGCTTATCGTGGTTCTCCAAACGGTTGAACCCTTTAGGGATTCCCCAGTCGGTTGCATAACCTACGGCGCAGGTCAGCCCATGTTTTTTAACGGTAGCCCACTCTTTTTCATTCAGCAGTTCAATCGATTCGATACCCATCCCGGCACATGCTTTGGCGAAATCTTCCAGGGCAATATTCCCATATGGCCATTGGCTTACCGAATGGCGGATGTTTCCTTTCAGTTTCCCGGCAGGTTGGCCTGCAAATACTTCCTGAAACGGGATACCTGTTGCAGTAACGGCCGCTGCACCGGCAACTGTTCCAATCATTTTTCTCCGATTCATTTTTATTGGTAATTTAAGATGTCAATTTGTGAAATCGTACGAATTTAGCTGATTTTTTGATTCAAACGATGAGCAAAATCAATATAAAGTATCTTATACCTATATAAAAATCTAAACAATGCCGAATTTTATGTTGCGCATCAACCCGGGTGCTGCTGCAAAATTTTAGTTGGCATCAATCACCTGCCCCTTTTCGCGATACAAATCAACCTTCCCGTCGAGTAAAATGGCTATAACGGTAACCTCCTCGTCTAGTACTTTTTCCGGAACATCGATATAGACTATCCCGGGTACCTGGCTCCAGTAATGTTTCATCTTGACCTCCCAGTTGAGCTTTGTCCCGTTGCCTACCACGTAGATACGGTTGATTCTGTTTTTCAATCCCTTCAACATAACCGGTCCATTGGGCTTGTAAGGCAAATAGAGGTAAAGGATGTGGCCTGTGTCGTTAAGCGCTGTTGGCCCATAAAAGTGTTCGGCCGGGATACCGGCTTGTGTGCCGTAAATGGCTTCAGCATGTTTGCGGGTCCAGCGGCCAAGGCCCTTCAGCCGTTGAACCTGTTCGGGGGCAATTGTCCCGTCGGCTTTAGGGCCAATGTCGAGTAACAGGTTACCCCCTTTGCTGATACAGTCTACTAAAATGTTGATGATTTGCCCCGTGCTTTTGTAGTTGGTGTCGTTGGGCTGAAATCCCCAACTGTCGTTCATGGTCATGCAAAGTTCCCAATAGGGAGTGTCGGGGCGGGTAACCGGCACACCTTGCTCGGGAGTGGCATAGTCGCCATATCCCTGTATCCGGCTGTTCAGAATTACATTTTTATTTATCGTGCGAAGCATCTGGCTCAGTTCTGCCGCTTTCCATTGTCGCGCCGACTGTTCCCAATCGCCGTCGAACCAATATAAATCGGGTTTAAACTGGGTAGACAACTCTTTCAGTTGACAAAAATTGAAATCGACAAACCGTTTCCATTTCACCGTATCGGTTTCGTACCGTTTTTCTATCTTGGTTTTGTTGGGGTAATCGGGATGCGACCAATCGAGCAACGAATAGTAAAGCCCCACTTTCAGCTGATGCTTCTTTAACTCGTCAACCAAAGGGCGAATCAAATCTCTTTTGGCAGGAGTTTGCTGCAATACATTCAGACCGTTGCACTGGCTGTTCCACAGGGCCACACCATCGTGATGCTTGGTGGTCACTACCGCATAGCGGGCACCACTCTCTTTTATCAGCGTAGCCCAGTCAGCCGGATGATAGTTTTGCGCGGTAAAGCCATCGAGTTGCTTCATATAGTCGCTGTGCGAAATATATCCATTATAAAACGACCAGCTTTCATCAATTCCGTTAACGGCATATATCCCCCAATGAATAAAAACGCCCAGTTTGGCCTCGGCAAACCATTTCATCCGGTTTGCTTTATCATCGGGTTGTTGACCAAAAAGTTGCATTGCAAAAGTGAACAGTAGCAGGACTGTAACTATTTTTTTCATCTGTTATCAGTTTGTCGACTAAAATAGAAAATCCTGCCGATAAAAAAGATGACTAAGTTGTGGTTACAACCTGTTGAAACCGGGTTGTGAAAGAGATTAAAACTATCCTTTTTGTCCTATTTGTGTGCTCTATCTGTGCTGTTGCTGTGCTTAAACAATACAAATAGAGTATTTATAGAACTTATAAACAGCTTAAAAAATCAGATGTTGAAAATACCCAAAAAGGTTATCGGGACCTCCCTGCAACATGATGGTTGCAGTTGGCCGGCGGATAAAGGGATGTACGGCCAATTGGGCAGAACAATTTAGTTGCCTGATTCGTAATGTGGCACGCAAGAGAATTAGGATAATAATAATCCCGGTGATTGCCGGGATTATTGTTTAGAAAGCATGGTTTTGAAGGTTAAAACCGGATAACCATTGCCCCGGCAGAATAGCCTCCGCCGAAAACGGTAATGCCAACAATCGAATCATCGTCTATCTTGTTGATGTTCTGCGACAGGCATATTCCGGTGCTGGCCGAGCCGGTATTGCCCAACGTTTTAATATTGGAGAAAACCTTTGATGCAGGCAAGCTGAGTTGTTTCATCAGATTGGTGATAATACGGTCGTTGGCCTGATGGGGCACCACATGGTCGAGGTCGTCGATGGTGAGGTTGCAACCTTCGAGCGATTTTTCGAGCGCCACCCGCATAAAGTTACAGGCATGGATAAAAACATCGCGGCCGTCGGGCATTTGCAGCCCGTCAATTCCCGGACGGAGATAAACCGACTCGTCGGCTTTGCCAATGTGCCCCAGTCCGCGGGTAAAGATGTTCAGTATTTCGCCCGGTTTTTTGCCGATGGCCTCTTCCGAGATAAAGAGGGCTGTTGCCCCGTCGCCCCAGAGGTGGCCGCTTTTGGCACAGGTCTCGTCGCTGTAGGCGGTATTGTGTTCCGACGCGACAACCAGTGCCCTTGATGCTTTTCCGGTTGCGATATATCCTTCAACAATTTCGACCGCATTGACCAGTGAAGAGCAGGCCGAGGAAACAAAAACGACCTGTGCCTCCTGAATGTTGAATTCGCGCTGTACGGCATGGCCGATGGTGGCTACGGTATCGTAGGGCGAGTAGGAGGCGGCAACAATCAGATCGATATCTTTGATGTCGTAGGGCAAGTCGGGAAGGGCCCGGCGAACAGCTTCAATGGCCATGGTATTGGTGTTTTCACCGTTCCCGGCTTTCGACCTGGTCCTTATCCCGGTGCGTTCAAATATCCATTCGTCATCCAATCCGTTAACGTTTTTGAAATATTCGTTGGGTACACGATGTTCGGGGACATAGTGTGATATGGCATTGATAAACATTCTCATGGTCAAAAAATCAAATGGGTGATGGTTATGGGGTTTCTATTCCCTTTAAAATAATATTGTTAAATAATTTCAGTGTTTCAATAGCCGGAGTGCCGAAACCTTCGAGGATAAACATCTTTTCGAGGCCTTTCAGCGAGCTCAGGATAATGGATGCCGTGGTTTGCGGGTCGGCGAGGGTATAGGTGCCGTTGGTCGAACCTTCGTTCAGGATAAATTCGATGCAATATTTTTCGTGGTTATCAATTTCGGAGCGATAATAGTCTATCCGGTCGTTTCGTTTGATAAATTCCTGACGGAGAGATTCATTGCGGTTGACCAGATCTTCGATTACATTCATGTGCACCAGCATGATGTTTTCCATTTTGATGTTGGTAGGCGCATTTAGCCCTATCACGGTATTTAGTTTGCCAATAATTACTTTTCGTTCTTTGAAGATGACCTCTTCAAAGAGTTCGTCGCGGTTTTTAAAGTAGGTGTAAAGGGTGCGCCTGCCGTATCCCGATGCTTTTGCCACATCGTCCATGGTGGTATGGATAACGCCCCGGTGCGAAAAAACGCTCAAAGCGACATCGAGAATATTATGGCGTGTTGTTTTTTTCACGAAATTAAATCTTGCACAACCGGAGTTGTTTTGTGCAAAAATATTTTTTTTTTGGCTTTGGCCTATGGTTGTCCGTTATCTTTTAATTTAATTAACAATTCCTTTAAGATGCTTCCGGGTCAATGCGTCGGCATGCCGGTCGGAATGCTTGGGGGCAGGTCTCTCTTTTATCCTTTGGCAATACCGATTTTAAAGTATTTGGCTTTGAATTATCTAAATATATCACCCAAAGATCAAGTTGGTTGTCATGTTTATTAAATCTGCTATTTTAGCAGATGCCAAAATCGATTGAGGCAGTTTGCCCTTCGTGATGGAGAGATGGTTGATTATGAGAATAGAAGCAATCAAATATCTGCTGTTGATTTCCCTTCTTTATTGTGGAAATAGTTATGCGAAAAGAGAGGGCCGCAGAGAAACGATTAATGCTTTTGCCGAAAAGGTCGATAATTATATTGTATCGGGAACCCGCTCTGCCGAACAGTTGGATTCGTTGATTCGAAAATTATCGGCCATCAACTGGAACCTCTATTACGATTTGTATGGGTGTAGCGGTCCGGTAGTCGAATTAAAAACCTATTGCCAAAAGGAGAACCTCGCTTCAGGAGTAATTGCCTGTGCCAACTCGCTTGGGGTGATGTGTCGTTATCAGGGGTTATCGTCCGAGGCTATCTCGTTTCACAACCAGGCATTAACAATGGCCGAAAGTGCCCGCGATACGGTTGCAATGGTGATTACGCTGAACAACCTTGGGGTTTGTGCCAGGCGTACCGACGATTTGAGCAATGCCACCAATTACCACATGCAGGCCATGCGACTGGCCGAAAGCTATTCAAATCAAACTTACCATGTGTTGAAAGGCAGGTGCATTGCCCTGAACAGTTTGGGCAATATCCATATCTCGCTGATGCAATACCCCAAAGCGGTTGAACTATTCAAAGAATCGATTCTGCTCGAACGTCAGTTGAACAGTTTCGAGGGACAGGCAATTAATCTGGCCAATATTGGAGAGGCTTACAATCTGAGTGGGCAACTTGATTCGGCATGGCATTATTACAGCCAGTCGTTGGTTTTCAATGAAAAAGCAGAATCACTCCTGGGCGTGGCCTTGTCGAACAGCGATTTGGGCGGGGTAGAACTGAAGCGCGGCAATTACGACAATGCGACCGACTATTATCAAAAGGCCATTGGGCTGATGCGCCCGATAGGCGACAAATTTCATTTGGTTGTTGCGCTCGAAGGGGCAGCCGAAGCCTGGATAGCCAAGGGAAATTATAACGAAGCCCAAAACCTGATTTCAGAATCAATACAGCTGGCCAAAGAGATACATGCCAAAGATTTGCTTCGGGAAGGCTACCGGATGCTTTCGGACTTGAACCAAGCAACGGGCGATTTTCGCCTGGCTTACGATAACCTGACTGTTTCGCAACTATACAGCGACAGTGTTCTTAACGAAAAGAACCAACGACATTTGGCCGAGCTTCAGGCCCGCTATGAAGACGATAAAAAGATGCAGCAAATAGCCCTGCTCAACAAGGAACAGGAGCTTTCGGGACAAAAACTTCGTGCACAACGGCTGCTTATTCTGGGCATTGGCCTCTTCTCGCTGATGGTTTTCGTGGTTATTTTGCTGATTGCGCGCCAGCAAAAAATCAGTTCGCGAAATCGTGAAATCGAATTGGGGCAACGATTGCTCCGTTCGCAGATGAATCCCCATTTTATTTTCAACAGTTTGGGCTCTATCCAAAATTTCATGTTCAGGAACGATGGGAAATCGGCTGCCTATTATCTGAGCAACTTTTCGGGTTTGATGCGTTCGGTGCTTGAACAGTCGAGAAAAGAGCTGATTACGTTGGCCGACGAAGCCAAAACATTGGAAAATTATCTGGTACTCGAAAAGATGCGCTGCAACGATATGTTGCAATATTCGATAGTGATTGCGCCGGAAACCGACCCTGAGGAGATAATGGTTCCTCCCATGTTGGTGCAGCCATTTGTCGAAAATGCGGTGAAACACGCTTTCCCGGAGAACCACAGTGATAATCGGGTTCAAATTTCGTTTGCCCCCCTTGGCCGAAGGCTGGAGGTTTGTGTCGTTGACAATGGCATCGGGATAGGATGTACAAAAGAAAAATGCAATCATAACTCAATGGCCATTGCTATTTTCGACGAAAGGCTTAAATTGCTGGGAAGAAAATACTGGCAACAGGCCGAATTCGAGATAACCGATTTATCTGCCACGGGCAGCAACGGTACACGGGTGCGGTTTTACTTGCCGTTAACCTGAAAGCGATGCACAAAGCAATCATCATTGAGGACGAAGCCCATTATGTAGAAGCACTGAGCAGAATGCTCTCCGATTTTTTCCCGGAAATCGAAATGATTGGGACAGCGCCGAGTGTCAGCGAGGGCAAGGTTCTGTTAGACCATTTGCAACCCGATATCGTGTTTATGGATATCGAGCTAAAAGATGGCAACTCGTTCCATCTGCTCAGGCAACTCGAAAAGAAGAATTTTCAATTGATTTTTACTACTGCTTTCAACGAATATGCCATTCATGCCTTTAAGTTCAGTGCCATCGATTATTTGCTTAAACCGGTAAACCCATTCGAACTTAAAGCTGCCGTGGAGCGTGCCCTTGAACGAATAGGCCGGAAAGAAAACCCTTACTACGATATTGTACTCGATAACCTTAACCGTTCGGAGGCCGATAAGAAAATTGTACTCCGCACATTCGAGGAGATTCACATTGTTATGGTTGGCGATATTGTCCGCTGTCAGGCCGATAACAGTTATACCACCTTCTTCCTGACTTCGGGCGAAACCATTATGGTTTCGAAAGGAATCAAGGAATATGAGGAAACACTGTTGGCTTACGGTTTCTTCAAGCCCCATCAGTCGCACCTTATCAATTTGAAACATCTACGCAAAGTGGATAAAAGCGAAGGGGGCGAACTGGTCATGTCAGACCATAGTAAGGTGCCGTTGGCTTCGCGAAAGAAACAAGAGTTGTACGATCTGCTAAAAAAATTGTAGCGGATTCAAACCGTTTACAGGCGAATTCAAATCAAATTCATTTTTGCGATGACCTTTTCATAGTTTCGGGTCAAGAATTGTAACCAATGGCTATGAAAAAGAGAAATTTTAGGATTACAGTTGCTGTTTTACTAAGCATCTTCCTTTTCTCGGCTGTTAGCGATAATCTTCAAAAGGATTTAGTGGTCCGGGAGGAACCCCAACAACTTTTGACGACCGGGCTAGCCTCCCACGCAAAACAATTCCACGATTCGAAACCCGATAGTTTACTTCGCTTTCAGGGCAGCAAGCGTCATTTTGCCGATACCGCCCAATGGGAAAACGAAAATCCAATCAGGAATCTTGACGACCTGAGGCGGTTGTTGAAAGGTGAGTAAAATATAATATCAAGAGTTTTGAGTTGTTTAAAGAGGTGTCTTTTTTAATGTTTTCAATAATAAATTCCTCTCCGATAGTCAAATGCCCGTCCCCATTATTTCTTTCATAGCTGGGGCATTTGATGCTGCCGGCCTCCTTGCCGGCAGTTCTTTTTTTCAGCCGTTTCAATTTGTTCAACGTTGAGAGTGGTGCGATTAATTCCCGATAATTTTCTACTTTTGAAACGGTTTTTGGTGACAAATCTTTTCGTCTGCAAAAGAGAGTCTGAAAAGGGAATCCGGTGCAAAACCGGAGCTGTACCCGCAGCTGTAAGCCTCATTGCCCCGCCAACCTCCCCGAGGGAGAGTACCGGGCAACGCTTTGAACACCATTCTGCCACTGAAGCGCTCACCTCCTTGGGGGGGTAATTTCTCCCCTTTGGTGGAGGAAAAGGGGCTTTGGGAAGGCCGCAAAAAGTGGGGCGAGCCAGAAGACCTGCCAATAATCAGGATAGCATCCGTAAATCTTCGGGAAGAAAGATCGACCAGTTTGTGTTGCAGTGCAACTTCAGCTTGACTCTTCTCTTTTCCCAATTCATATTTAAGTATTATGGTAAGTCGGATTTTGGGTTTCGTGCTTTTTATCACCCTGGCTTTGGCATCTTCGGCGCAACAGGCGCAACGCATTGTGTCGCTGGTGCCGTGGGTGTCGAAAAGTTTGTATGTCATGGGCGAAGAGCAGCGTTTGGTGGGCTGTACCAACTATTGCCCCGTAGCCAAAGCAGACAAAATCCCAATAGTGGCCAACGCCATGACGGTCAATATTGAAAAGACGGTCATGCTTAAACCTGATGTTGTAATTGCTTCGTCGTTGAATAAACCTGAGATGATTGATAAACTCCGCTCGTTGGGCGTGAAAGTGATGATGCAGCCTTATCCTGAATCGTTCGACGAGATTTGCCAGTATTTTATTGAAATTGGCCGTTTGGTTGGACAGGAAGCCAGGGCGAGGCAGATTATTGCCCAACAAAAGTTGCGCATCGAAACATTGAAGAAGGAGATTCCGGTCGGTAAAACACCGAAGATATTGATACAAATTGGTGCCAAACCGTTGTTTATTGCTGTGCCAAATACCTTTATGGACGATTACATCAAAATGGCCGGAGGAAAAAATATTGGTGAAGGTCTCGAGCTGGGGAATACCACTCGTGAGTTTGTGTTACAGCAAAATCCCGATGCCATTTTTATTGTCACGATGGGGGTGGTAGCCACCGAGGAACTTGGTAACTGGATGGCTTATTCGGCACTTTCGGCTGCCAAACAGAAAAAGATATTTATTCTCGATGCCGATAAAAGTTGCAGTCCGACACCGATACTTTATGTCGATACGCTCGAAGAGATTATCCGTTTGATGTATCGTTAATGATTTAGCAGTGAGAGATATTCATCAAAAATACAGCCGTTGGTTTTTTACCGTTGCGATATTGTTGCTGGTGCTGCTGGCTTCGGTGGTGCTTTCGCTTTCGTCGGGTGAGTTTAGCCTGGGTTTTACCGATGTGTTTAAACTGTTGTTTTCGGGAAGCGACAGCATGGAATATACCATTTTGAGCCAAATCCGCATTCCTAGAGTGGTGCTGGGTATCGCGATTGGCGGGGCATTGAGCCTTGCGGGAGTATTATTGCAGGGAGTTTACCGCAATCCACTGGTCGAACCCTATACGCTGGGGATTTCGGGTGGGGCATCGTTGGGGGTGGCTTTTGCCATTGTTTTCGGGCTTCACCGGCTGATGGGATCTTTGGTTTTGCCTGCGGCAGGTTTTGCCGGTGCCTTTCTGACCATATTTATCGTTTATATGATTAGCCTGCGCAGTGGCCGCATAAATATTTACACCATGCTGCTTTCCGGCGTGATGATTAGTTTCATTGCCTCATCGTCGATGATGTTGCTGATGGCCACTACCAGTTCGGAGAACCTCCATGGTATTATCTTCTGGATTATGGGTTCGCTCGATGAGCCCGATTCGTCGCTGATAATGCTTTCGCTGATACTGGCCGTAACCATGCTTTTGTTGTCGTATCTTTTTGTGCAGCCGCTCAATGCATTGCGTTTGGGCGAAGAGAAAGCCCGTTATCTGGGTATCGATACCGATACGGCCATTAAACTGCTTTTTCTGATGGCTTCGTTGCTGGCAGGTACATCAGTTGCTGTGGCCGGTGTAATTGGGTTTGTCGGGTTGATTATACCGCATATTGTACGTCTGATTGTTGGCCCCGATTACCGCATCCTGCTGGTCGGTTCATTTCTGGCCGGCTCGATATTTCTGGTCCTTTCCGACCTTATTGCCCGCACAATAATAGCCCCCAACGAGCTGCCCATCGGGGTGATTACCGGAATTGCCGGCGGAATAGCCTTTTTGCTGATGATGGGACATAAAACTTTGCGCATCAAAAATTAAGCTCCTGACATGAACAAACCAATCCTTAGCGTACGAAATCTTTGCTGCGGCTACCCGAAATTCAGGTTGGAAGAGATCTCATTTGATATTGCCCGTGGAACTTTCGCCGGCATTATTGGACCGAATGGTTCGGGCAAAACAACCCTGTTTAAAGCTATCACCGGAATTTTAGCGTTGAAGTCGGGTACGATATTTCTTTCCGGAAAAGATTTGCATCAATTTTCGTTGCGCCGGCGGGCACAGAATATTGCCATTGTGAGCCAGTTTATCGAAGCGGGCGACATTACGGTTGAAGATTACGTGTTGATGGGGCGTATTCCGTATCATGGGAGGTTTAATTTTTTCGAAACGGAAAAAGATTTCGCCGTTGCCCGGAAATATATGGAAATGACTGATGTTTGGCAATATCGCGACAGGCTGATGTCGGAACTTAGCGGGGGAGAGCAGCAATTGGCTGGCATAGCCCGTGCCCTGACTCAGGAGCCCGAACTGTTGCTGCTTGATGAACCAACTTCACATCTCGATATTACGCATCAGGTTCATATTCTGAATCTTTTGCAGCAGCTCAATCAAGAAATGGGGCTTTCGGTGCTGATGGTGATTCACGACCTGAATCTGGCTTCAGAATATTGCGACCAGTTAATCTTAATCAATAAGGGGCGGTTACATGTTCAGGGAACGCCTGATGAGGTTTTGACTTTCAGGCATATCGAAGATGTTTATCGAACCATTGTGGTTACACAGCCCAATCCGTTGTCGGGGAAGCCAGCTGTTTTCCTGGCATCGAAGAAGGTATTCCCCAGCCAGGAAAACAGTCCGGATTCGGCAGCCAATCTTATTTGATAAAATCGGCCATCGTTTTCTGAATAATGGCAATCGCTTCGCGCATCTGTTCTTCGTTAATGACCAGCGGCGGAGTGAAGCGTATCGTATGCTCATGCGTCGGTTTGGCAATCAGCCCGTATTCTTTCATGGCCAGACACAAATCCCACGCTTTCTTTCCTTCGTAAGGTTTAATCTGAATGGCATTCAGCAGCCCCTTACCGCGTACCTGTTCGATAATCGGTGAGTGAAAGGCTTTCATCTCGTCGCGGAAAATCTTACCGATACGTTCGGCATTCTCGGCCAGTTTCTCGTTAACCAGTACCTCGAGTGCGGCCATCGATACTTTTGCTG
>CAYOJD010000059.1:0-19964 GCA_964404205.1 uncultured Prolixibacteraceae bacterium | reverse complement strand
GGGTGACAGGATTTGAACCTGCGGCCTCGTCGTCCCGAACGACGCGCGCTACCAAGCTGCGCTACACCCCGTAATCTGTCCTGTTTTCAACGGCTGCAAATGTAATATCTTTTCAAAAACTGACAAACGTATTCTTGTAAAAAATAATTATGATGCCTGACGTGAACATACAGATTGCATAATATTAGAAAATCTTAAACCCGACCGAGAAGGTTAATGTATTGCCTTTATTGACAAAGTCGAGATTCCCTTCCGTAAAATCGGTCAGTCCCCAGGCATAACGGACATCGAAAGTGAAGTTTAACAAATCGACTCCAGCACCCAATTGCCAGTCCCATATATTATTTTTGAATTCAGCGGGCTGAAAACCCGTATTATCCATATCAAAAATCGATTCGCTGTCATCCAAAACGATAGACATTGCCGGTCCGGTAAAAGCTCTTACAGAGGCTAGTTTCAGATCGAGTAATTTAAAGCCTACAAGCACCGGGATTTGAATAGATTTCAGTTTAATTTTCTGGTTTACAGTAATATTTCCGCCACCATCGCCATCGTTGTAATTAATAGCTGTTTCACCTTTTCGAAGCGAATAGAGTAATTCGGGTTGAAGATAGATTACTTTTCCACCAATTCGGGCAAAGGCGCCCACATTGAAACCTCCAGAAACATCTGATTTAAAATCATCGAAAGTATAATCTTCAAGCGCCTGAAGCGGTTTGTCTGTTGTAATTTTAGTCGAATTGAAGCCCCCTTTAATGCCAAGATCGAATGACTGAGCATATGTTGAAAGCACCAAAATGGCCAGAGCAAGCGTTAAAATGGCTTTTTTCATGTCGATAGTTTTAAATATTATGTATTAAAATCGTTATAAAGATATTCAAAAAATGTCAGACTGGATATTGGACATCTGCATTATTGCTTTAGCTCATATTTCGTTCTTTGCAAATTACCTGATAGGCTTCATTAACTTTTTGAAACTTTTCGTTGGCTGCCCGTTGCACATCCTCGCCCAAATAACTCACCTTATCGGGATGATATTTTACAGCCATCTTTTTGTAGGCTTTTTTTACCTCTTCGTTGGTGGCTTCAGAGGTCGTTTCCAGAACATCGTATGCCCAATCGGTTTTAGGAACGAACATCGCTTTAATCGATGAATAATCGGCCTCAGATATTCCCATCTGCTGTGCAATATGACCGATAAGCTCCATCTCCGATGGATGAACCTCTTGATCTGCAGTAGCTATACCATACAAAAAATGAATTAGCTGAAGTCTTGTCGAATAATCCATGTAATGCCTGATTTGATGGCATACATCGGTAACCGGAATATTTTGCTTTGTCAAATCCTTCAAAATACGAAGTGCTTCCTGTGCTCCCTGAACTCCAAAATTTTGTTTGAAGAACGCTTTAACATATTCCAGTTCTGAGCGTAAAATCTTTCCATCGGCTTTTAAAACAGCAGTGACTAAAACCAAGAGACTGAATATGTAGTCGCTTTGCGTGGTAGGAATTTTGTTTGCTTTTTGCTGTTCTTCATAAGGCGATTCGGCACTGTCGAAAAAAGTACCCAACACAAAGCCGGCTAAAGCACCTATAGGTCCACCGAAAGCCCAGCCAAGGCCTCCGCCTATCCATTTACCAAATTTTGCCATTTTCTCTTAGTTTATGATCTATATCAATAACCTGCTGAATTAATGAATGTTTTTCATCGTTGTAAATTATCAGGCTGGCCAATCTGCTTTTCATTTCATCACTCATCTGGTTGCTCATTCTGGCAGATAATTCATCGACTGTTATGCCATCTCTGGCCATAACTCTTTGGGTTCGTTGATTTACTGGTGAAATTACCAGCATGTTGAAATCCAGTTCGTGGCAAAATCCGCTTTCGAAGAGGATTGCGGCTTCATAAAGCCCATATACAGCATTGTGATTTGAATCGGTCCAATTCTGAAAACGCTTGTGAACTTTAGGATGAATTATTCCGTTTAATTGAGTCAGAAGAGCCTTATTGCCGAAGACAACCTGCGCCAAGGCAGATCGGTTGAGTTTGCCATCAGTCGAATAAATTTGATTTCCAAATAGTTCTTTTATCTGCTGTTGGGTGTCCCAATCTTCGTTCTGCAAAAATCGGGCTTCGTTGTCAGCATTGAAAACCGGTACGCCAAACAATTTAAAAATATGGCTAACCGTTGTTTTTCCACTGCCTATGCCACCTGTTATTCCAACTTTTATCATCGGGATTGTTTCTCGATTATATATTCAACTTCCTGGGGAGAAAAATCAACCGAAAGTAAAATGTCGGGATATTGGGTAAGCAAAACTTTGACTTTATTGGCCTGACGATCAATTTTGCGATAATCGGCTACTACTTTGAAACTATTCTCTGTCAATTTTTTATAACTGCTCAGCCCAACTTTGCAGTACACTTTTACTTTTCCGGGAAATGTCTTGATATTGATTGAATCAGGCACGTTGATAACCTCCACCGGTACGGAGAACACAGCTTCAGTATTTTGTTCAATATCAATATATAGCGCCACCTTCTTTTCGGAATAACTTAATCCCTCAATCTGTTCGAGCAAAACACTTTTTTCGATGTTGTGGGTAACTTCTTTTATTGTTTCGTACCGGGTCCTGACTGCGCGCATTGTATCCATAATGTTGACTGGCCCACGAACGATTACGGAGTCGGGCTGTGTGTAAGGCGTGGCACGAAGAATGAAATTTTTTCCGAAAGTAAGCCCAATATTGGGTTCAACTTTCATCTTTCTCTCGATAACATAGCTGAAATTGAACGTTATCGTATCGGGTTTGATGTTGATAATTTTGATTTCGCTGCTTATCTGTTTTTCAATTTCTTCTTTGTGAGCTGACGTATGAATGGTATATCGGCTAAAATTTTGGTTCTCCAGTATGTTGTCTGTCAAATCATTGACACTAATTAGCACAGGCGAGAATGCCAGGCGAAGTTTGTGGTTGAGCAGGGTATAGCCGTAACCATCGACTATTAAATCCAGCTTTTTGGGCAGGCTGCCGACTAGCTGTTTATCTTTGGGCAGGTTGATATATTTTACAGGAACGGAAATTCGGTCGGTATATCTCTTTTCGAGCGAGTTGAGCAGCCAAAAGAACGCTGAAAGACCGAGGCAAATCAGAAAGACTAGTATCTTTCCTCCCCTTTGCTTTTCTGAATTGTTTTGAAAGAATCTTTTAATCTTTCCTGCGTTCATGTTCGCCGGTTAAAAATCAGGCCGGATAACCGGCCTGATTTAGTTTTTATTTTTGGGCTACAGCGGCATCGGTAATATCTTTGAGCACTACGCTTTTATCTACGCGCAGTTTTACATTAGGGGCAACTTCAAGGAAAATATAATTATCCTTTATTTCATCAATTTTACCATAAATTCCACCGGTAGTGACCACTTTATCGCCCTTTTGCAGTGCATCGCGAAATTTCTGCAACTCTTTTTGGCGCTTCATTTGTGGTCTAATCATAAAGAAATAGAATACAACGATAATTAACACCAGTGGAAGAAACATCCCAAGCATGCTTCCCTGGGGTTGTGCCTGTAATACAATCGAAAGTAAATTGCTCATCTTTAGTTATTTATTAAATTATTAAAATTATCGTTCTCTATATAAGCTGCAACAGTAAGCTGTTTTTCACTCTTGTCAGCCATAATCAACTTAATTGTCTTAATCTGGTTGCCCCATTCACCGGCTGAATTGAAAATAACCTCTACACCTGATTCGGCACCTGGCTTTATCGCGTTTTTATCGTACGCTATATCAATGCATCCACAGGAATTTTCGCAGCCTGTAATTTGAGCCTCTCCAGGACCCTTATTCTTAAAAACAAAGGTGAACGAGACCACCTCTCCGTTTTTTAATGTACCAAAATTATGTATTTCTTTGAGAAATTCAATCTTGCCATTTACCTTTTTTTCCGCTGAAACCGGAGCCGTTATCTTCCGGGGTTGATTGCTTTGACAACCCCATAAAAGGAAAACTAAAAAAATACTGAGATGCGTATAATTCAATTTCATCCTTCGATCAAGCCTCTTCCGCTTTTTTGAATTTTACCTTCTTCCCTGAAGTCCTTCGTAATTTTGTCGAGAACGCCGTTGATAAATGTACTGCTCCGCTGGGTACTGTAATATTTGGCCAGTTCAATATATTCGTTGAGTGTAACTTTTATCGGTATCGATGGAAATTCAAGCAATTCAGTGAGTGCCAATTCCATAATAATGATATCCATTACGGCGACACGTTCGACATCCCAGTTCTTGGTGTATGTTTCAACTATTTTGCGGTGTTTTTCGTTGCTTGTAATGGCTTTTCGAAATAGGTCGACTGTAAATAATCGATCTTCTTCGTCTTTATATAAATCCAACAGTGTCTCATCCAACGGACCGTTAGGTTTAAACCGTTTTAAAGTTTTGATAACCATCGAAGCCACAAAGTCCAAATCATCATTCCAGTAAATGCTCTGCTCTTCCAATTCAGTAAACATATTCTGACTATTCAGCAAAATGGTCGAATAGAACTCTTCGCAGAACCGTTTATCATTCTGGAAGTTGTCAAAAGGTGAAGTAATATACTTTTGATATACCTCTGAATTGACCATTTCGTGATGTAAATTTTTAATCAACTCGGGGTAGTTATTCCACGACAACTTATTTTTCTCCAAATATTTAGACAGGTTCTTATCATCGGCCAGCATTTCGATAACCCGGTTATGGATAAATCGGGTATTAGGGTTCAAATCCTCTTCGGTAGGAAGGTTTTTATGCTTGCGGGCTTCAATCCTGCTGTCGTCGTAATTGCGGATTGTAATCAGCAAATCGAATAGCAAATGGTATAAATCGTATGTTTTTTGGATACTGAAATGGAGTTCCTGTTCCGACTGCTTTATTGTTTTTTCGGGGGTTGAAACATGGGCATACATGATTTGCAGCACCTTGGTACGGATAATCCTTCGACTTATCATTGTTCAGAACTTATTTAATTACTTTGCTTTAAGCTGCTGCAAAAGTATAAAATTATTCGGGTCGTAGAAACGAATTGATTGCTTCATCGACATTATTCTCTTCTGGAACTTCATCCAATTCTTCTTCATCGTTCCATTCCCATATTTTTGTGGGGGGGCCATAATTTCTGAAAACGATGGCAAATATCACTCCTGAAACTGTTCCCCATAAATGCGATTCCCACGAGATCTCAGGTTTCAATGGTAGCACTCCCCAGAAAATTCCACCATAAATCATAACCACTACCAGCGAAATGGTAAGCAAACGGCTGTTATTTCGAATGATGCCGCTCAGAATCAGGAACGAAGCCAACCCGTATATCAAACCACTGGCACCAATATGCCAGCTTCCGCGGGCAAGCAACCAAACACAGATGCCGGAACAGATGTAAATTAATGCAAAAATCGAATAAGCGATGTTTCGGTAAAAATAGAAAAGGCTTAATGTTAACAGAAAGAGTGGGAGTGTATTGGCCCCGATGTGCCGGTAGCCCCCATGTACAAAAGGAGAGGTTAAAATTCCTGCCAATCCTTTCCATTTCAATGGGTAGATGCCCAATTCCCAATAGTCGAAACGATAAACCTCCTGAGCCAGAAATACAATCCAAACGGCTATAATCACAAAAAGGGCGATTAGCAGACTGTGACGAAAGATTTTTTTCTCTGCCTCAAGCTGCTGTTCGGTGTATTTTTCAGTATAATAACGACGAAAAAACAATTGTTTATATCGATTAATCAGTTAAATAGTTTTTTAGCTTCGACGCAAAGTCAATAATCTCATCTTCACCGGTATCAAAAGAGGTCATCCATCGAACTTCTCCTACATTTTCATTCCACACATAGAAAAAATAATCTTTTTGAAGTTTGGGAATAACCGCTTTGGGAATTATTGCAAAAACACCGTTCGACTCGACTCTCTGTGTTATTTTTACGCCAGGAACTTTAGAAACTTCTGCTTCAAGTAATTTTGCCATCCTATTTGAATGTTCTGCATTGGTTTTCCAAATTCTCTGGCTCAGATAAGGGATGAATTGTGCGCTGACAAACCTCATTTTTGAGTAAAGTTGTGCAGCCTGTTTCCGGTAGTACTTCGTATATCTGCTAAGTTCCGGATTAAAAAATAATACTGCCTCGCCAAGCATCAACCCATTTTTTGTGCCACCAAACGATAGCACATCAACGCCCGCATCGCGGGTAAATGCCCTGAAATCTGCATTTAAAGCTATGGCAGCATTTGAGATACGGGCACCATCCATGTGTAAAAACATATGGTGCCGGTGGGCTAAATCGGCAATGGCCTTAATTTCATCTATTGAATAAACAGTACCTAACTCGGTCGATTGCGTGATGCTGATTACCCCAGGTTGTGCATGATGCTCAAAGCCAAATCCGTGCAAATGCTCCATAATTTGTTCCACGGTAATTTTCCCATTCGAAGTTGCGATGGGAATTACTTTGCTTCCGGTGAATTTTTCAGGAGCACCACACTCGTCAACTTGAATATGTGCTGTTTCTGCACATAATATCGAATGAAACGAGCGGGAAACGGATTGTAAACTTAGAATATTGGCACCTGTGCCAGTTAACACAAAAAAGACCTCAGTGTCATTGCCGAATTCCTGCTTGAAAAGTTCGGTGGCTCGATTGGTATAAATATCATCGCCATATCCGGTTGCATGCCCTACGTTTGCATGCCCTATAGCTTCGAGAACCAACGGATGAATCCCTGAATTATTATCGCTTGCAAAACCTTTTTTTATCATTGTATCAACGGTTGTATTTAAAATTTCATGTCGACAAAAATAGGTTTTGTTATTGGCTTTTGCTATTTTACCTACCTAAGATTTTGCATTTGGCTTTTTTTTAGTTCAGATTGCTATTTGCTGAATAAAAGCTTATTATAACTATCAGGATGAACCATTTTGACAAAGCAACTCATTATGAAAATCAAAGAAAAACCAATTGTCAACCTCTTCTGGATGAGGCGCGACTTAAGATTGGACGACAATACAGCCCTTTTTCATGCCCTTAAAACTCGCGAAAATGTTCTTCCGATGTTCATTTTCGATTCGATTATTCTGGATCAACTTGAAGAACGGCCCGACAGAAGAGTGAGCTTTATATACAAAACAGTGGTCGAAATCAAAAAGGAACTTGAAAAAATTGGTTCAACACTTTATATCGCTCATGGCAAGCCTGTCGATGTGTTCAAAAAAATGGTTGAAGAGTATCATATCTGTAGCGTTTATGCCAATCGCGATTACGAACCATATGCCATAACAAGAGACGAAGCTGTAGGTAAATTGTTTAAAAACAATAAGATTGAGTTTGTTACATACAAAGACCATGTAATCTTCGAAAAAAATGAGTTGACCAAATCAGACGGTACACCTTACACCGTTTTTACGCCCTATCAGAAACGCTTTATGGAGAAACTCAATCAGGAGATGCTTCGCCCGTTGAGAACTTCGCAATACAGTCATCATTTTTACCGTGCAAAACCATTGCCGATGCCATTGTTATCCACGTTAGGATTTGAACCAGTCGAAATCGATTTTCCATCCAAATCACTATCGCAGGTGCTGCTCGAAAAGTATGCCATCGACAGAGATTTTCCTGCGAAGGAGGGGACATCAAAGCTGAGCGTACATCTTCGGTTTGGGACAGTCAGCATCAGACGTGTAACGGCATTGGCGCTACTTAGCTCGCAAGTATTTGTCAATGAATTGATATGGCGAAATTTCTATAGTCAAATTTTATGGTTTTTCCCACATGTTGTGACTAAATCGTTCAAACCGGCTTTTGATAATATCATCTGGCAAAATAATATCGAACAATTTAAGGCCTGGTGTGAGGGAAGAACGGGTTATCCCTTTGTGGATGCCGGAATGCGAGAGCTAAATGCAACCGGTTTTATGCACAATCGGGTTAGAATGATCACATCCAGTTTTTTGTGCAAACATCTGTTAATCGACTGGCGATGGGGCGAAGCCTACTTTGCCAGTAAACTGAATGACTACGATTTGGCCTCGAACAATGGGGGATGGCAGTGGGCTGCCGGATCTGGCTGTGACGCAGTGCCTTATTTTAGAATATTTAATCCAGAACTTCAAGCCTCAAAATTTGATTCAAACAATGAATATATTCGGAAATGGATTCCGGAACTCGATACAGATGATTATCCTGACCGCATCATCGATCACGAATTTGCGCGCGACAGAGCAATTAAGCATTACAAAGCCGGGTTGGGAAATGTCAATAGCTAATCAGCTTAATCTTTTTTGAATTGTGCCTGATATAGCTGTTGATGATGTTGAAAGTATCGCGGTTGTGCTGATATGTTTTGATGCTATCGCTGAGTTCATCGATATGCTGACAATCGATTGAAGCATATCCCAAACCAATGTATCGGCCATTTTTCACCTTTACGACAGCTATCTCCTGTTCATCGCGCCCTTGTTCGATAACAAAAAAATTGAGCGACCTGAACTGAAGCTGCGAAATAGCACTTATCACCCTAAGATTATAGCTTTCAACTGACTCGTTACCATTGCATACTCCATTGCAATATCCCATTCTGACATTAAAACAGGGCCCTTCTCCATCTTCGAGATGGCACAGTTTTCTGCAAAGTTTATATTTTTCGGATATATTATAAAGATAATCAATGGCTTCCTGATAAAAATGAAACGTGGTCAACGGCACCTCGTCGCTGGCCATTCGCGAAATCTTTAGGTTGAGATACCCATTTTGATCTTCTTCTGCAAAAAGGCCGTAATTAATTAAAGTCCGACGCTGAGCACGATTGTATAGTGGTTTATGTTGCTTGATTTCATCGGATTCGATCAAAAGGGCCAACAGTTCACTACCCGTCAGCAAATAGTCGATATCCGCAATCTTATCACGCATTTCAACCGCTTTCTTGGTTTGCATATTGTTTAGATGCGATAAAACACGCTGATGAATATTGGTACTTTTGCCTATATAAATAATTGTGCCACGTGCATCGTAAAAATAATAGATGCCTGTTTTTCCAGGCAGTTGGGCAATTTTATCTTCAGAAAGCGCAGACTTTCCACCTGCAAAAAGTCCTTTTTGCCCTATTTCGTTTTTGCGGAGCAATAAATCGAACAATTTTGCCGTTGCCAAAGCGTCACCCGCAGCCCTGTGGCGCCCTTCAATATCGATTCCCAGTTCGCTGCACAACTTTCCGAGTGAATAAGAACGATGGCCCGGCAATAATTTTCGACTTAAATTAACCGTGCATAGTGTTTTACGTTTATAGTCATAACCAAGACGTTTAAATTCTTCACGTACAAACGAATAATCAAACGAAACATTATGTGCGACGAAGGTTGTACCGGCAGTCAGTTCAACAATTCGCCTGGCTACTTCGTAAAACTTTGGTGCATGTTCGACCATCTCGTTGGAAATACCTGTAAGCTTGGTAATATGCCACGGAATATTGCACTCTGGATTAATCAATGTTGCAAACGATTCGGTGATTTTTTCGCCATTATGGACAAAAATGGCAATCTCCGTGATTTTACCATTAGCAGCACTAGTCCCGGTAGTTTCGATATCAATAATGGCATACATAGCGTACAAATATAAATAATCCTAATTTCGTGGTGCAAAAACAAACCGTAACAAAGAACTATTGTGCACAACATTTATATCGTAATGGCAATTCGCGCCGCTATTGAAGCCGGGAAAGTGATATTACCCTATTATCACCAGAGGAATTTCGACATTGAAACCAAATCAGATGCTTCTCCGGTTACGGCAGCCGACAGGGCAGCCGATGAAATCATCAGAGAATGGCTGGCCGAGTCAAAACTTCCAATACTTAGCGAAGAATCTCAAATTGTCAGCCATTCGGAGAGAAAAGAATGGAAATACTTTTGGTGTGTCGATCCGCTCGATGGTACAAAAGAGTTTATCAGCGGTCGTAAAGATTTTACGGTCAATATTGCGCTGATGAATGAAAAATCTCCAATAGGCGGAGTTATATACTTGCCGGCAGAAGACACCATCTATTATGGATTAAATGGGGAAGGAGCGTTCAAAACCGTATCATGTTTGGGAAAAAGCACTGAAGAGATAATCAATCAGTCTGTTGCACTTCCCGATAGCAAAACAGCACGCTTCACCGTGGTAGGCAGCCATTCTCATTTTGATATCGAAACCCAAAAACATATTGATGAGATTTCTGCTTTGCATGGTGAAGGTAAATCGCAACTGCTCAGTCGAGGGAGTTCAGTTAAGTTTTGTCTGATGGCCGAAGGAAATGCCGATTATTATCCACGTAAAGGGACAATAATGGAGTGGGATATGGCAGCCGGTCATGCCATATGCGAAGCATCGGGCTGTAGAGTAAGCGATTGGAACGGTGAGCCGCTCAAATACAACAAGCCGGACCTCCGAATGCCGGCATTTAAAATCAGCCGGTTGAGCAGATAAGTAAAAAGGTTTCCCTAATTCGAGAAAAATATTACTTTTGCGACCGTATCCGGCCCTATAGTTCAATGGATAGAATGTAAGATTCCGGTTCTTATGATCTGGGTTCGAATCCCGGTAGGGTCACACAAATCAAATCCAATAGCTTAATAAAAAGTTGTTGGATTTTTATTTTTATGAAAATCATAACCCCTACTTAGTCAAATTAAGTTGTGTCTTAATCGCGATATCGCCAGATTCTCGTAAAACAAATGTACAAAAGAGACCTTTAAAACCCGATTTCTTGTTGCTTGAGGGTGAGCAAAAAGTACAAAAAATAAGCCTTTAGATTGTCTCTAAAGGCTTATAAATTTCTGATAATTAATTATTTGCAATGTGAGCCATTTTGGGGACTCGAACCCCAGACCTGCTCATTACGAATGAGCTGCTCTACCAGCTGAGCTAAAATGGCAAGCCGCAGGGCAAATTTAATATTTTGCCCTTATGTTGAGATTAAATCGAAAATTTTATTCCCAGTCAAGAATAATTTTTCCGCAATTACCCTCTTCCATGATTTCGAAAGCTTTCTGAAACTCGGTATAATGGAAACGGTGCGTGATAACTGGCGATACATCCAGTCCCGAAAGAAGCATCTTCTCCATCTTATACCAGGTTTCATACATCTCGCGGCCATAGATTCCTTTCAATGTAAGTCCCTTAAAAATAACTTTGTCCCACTCAATTTGAGTGGTGTCGGGTAAAATACCCAACAATGAAATTTTCCCACCATTATACATATGCTTAATCATCGAATCGAAAGCCACCGGCGATCCGGAAACCTCTAACCCAATATCAAAGCCAGCAACCATCCCAACCTGTTTCATGGCTGACTGAATATCATCGGTAAAAGGATCAATAACCAAAGTTGCCCCCATTTTACGTGCCAGTTCACGCCGGTATGGGCTCACTTCTGAGCCAACCACGTTGCGTGCCCCCACAAATCTTGAGATGGCAATTGCCATGCACCCAATCGGGCCTCCGGCGCCTGTTACCAAAACATCTTCACCAATAAGCGGAAAGGAGAGTGCGGTGTGAGTAGCATTGCCCAGCGGATCCATAATGGATACAATCTCATCGGGAATACGACTGTCGATATGCAACACATTTTCAGCCGGCACTGAAACATATTCGGCAAAGCCGCCATCGCGATTTACGCCAATACCTACAGTGTGATCGCAAATATGCTTGCGCCCCCTGCGGCAGTTCCGACAGAAGCCACAGGCAATATGCCCTTCCACTGTAACGCGTTCGCCTATATTGACTTTGGTCACTTCATCGCCTACTTTCACTACCACCCCCACATATTCGTGTCCAATTGTCATAGGTGTTTTGATGGTTTTCTGTGCCCATGCATCCCATTTATAAATATGGAGGTCGGTGCCGCAAATGGCACTCTTGGTGATTTTTATCAAAACCTCATTGGCTCCTGGCTCCGGTACCGGTACATCTTCCAGCCAAAGTCCTTTTTGAGGCAACGCTTTTCGGATTGCTTTCATATTATGAATTAGTTGTTGAAATTGTTAATCGGGAACATTTTTATTCTTCTCCACCTGCATTTTTCTTGCCGATGGGAATTTTAACTACAAAATAAACCTTTTTCAGCAGCAAAAAAACTAATTTATGTCAACTTAACGCAAACGTTTGCACTCGGGTTTAAAAAATATAAAATCGATTGTTTTTCGCAAGTTAAATATATGATTAACAAATATTTGACCTTGTAAAAAATATTTCAAAAAGCAGTAATTTGCCCTGTGAAACAAAAAACTGCTGTAAAACATATTGCCTTAAACAGGTCATTTATCCGGCTGAGAACTAAGATTATGGGACAATCGTTGTTAAGCGTTTGTTAACGATTTCTTAATGCCACGAGATTTGCATTAACATTTTTTAATAAAAAGATATATTTTAGCACTCAATATTTGAAGGATGTTTTTTGAATTAATTATCGGACTTTTACTAAGACTAAGTTTTTAATCTAACTGGACTATTAAAAAGAGTTGATTCATCGGAATCAGCTCTTTTTGCATTTTATACCCCTACCATCACCCTCCAATCCGGGTTGCCCAGTCAGGTCAACTAATTTTAATTCATTCAGCTATTGCCGGAAAACGAAATAATTTCTACTTTTGCGCCACTCATTTATAAATGACAATTGTTTAATAGTAAAATTTAAAAGAATGTTGAACCAGTACGAAACCGTTTTCATTGCTACTCCCGTTTTATCTGAGACCCAGATAAAGGAAGCGGTGGGAAAGTTCAAGGATCTGATTACAGCCAATGGTTGTGAATTGATTCATGAAGAACATTGGGGTTTGAAAAAATTGGCCTACCCCATCCAAAAGAAATCAACAGGGTTTTATCAACTCTTTGAATTCAAGGCCGATCCTGCATTCATTGGAAAACTCGAAACCGAGTTCCGTCGTGACGAACGTATTATCCGTTTCATCACCGTGAAATTGGATAAGTATGCTGTTGAGTACAGCGACAAAAGACAAAAGAAAGTTAACGCTAAAACTCAAAAGGAGAACTAAGTCATGAGTACAAATTCCAGTGAAATCAGATACCTGACTCCCCCTACAGTGGAGATCAAAAAGAAAAAATATTGCCGTTTCAGAAAAAACGGGATCAAGTATGTAGATTATAAAGATCCTGAATTCCTGAAAAAATTCCTGAACGAGCAAGGTAAAATCTTACCCCGCCGTATCACCGGTACTTCGTTGAAATATCAACGCAAAGTATCGCAGGCTGTAAAACGCGCCCGTATGATCGCGTTGTTGCCTTATGTAACAGATTTGTTAAAATAATTAATTAAGGAGGAACAGAAATGGAAATTATTCTGCTTCAGGATGTAGCAAATCTGGGTAGCAAAGACGACATCGTTACAGTAAAGGACGGCTTCGGTCGTAACTTTTTAATTCCCCAGAAATTCGCAATCCTTGCTACGCCTTCATCAAAAAAGGTGCTGGCTGAAACCCAAAAACAACGTGCCCACAAAGAGGCTAAACTGAAAGACCAGGCTCTGCAGTTGGCCGAAGCCCTGAAAACCGTTGCCCTTGTTATCGGTGCCAAGACCAGTTCTACCGGTAAAATCTTTGGTTCGGTAAACAATATTCAGGTGGCTGAGGCGTTGAAAGAGAAAGGATTTGAAATTGATCGTAAGCAAATTGCCATCAAGGAAGATGCCATCAAAGAGGTAGGCAAACACACTGCCAAGGTAAAACTATACCGCGATGTGGTTGTCGAAATTGAATTTGAGGTAGTTGCCGAATAAATTGATCAAGATTTAATTACATTTTTCTGACTTTACATTTTTTTCAAACAGATAAAAGCTGTCCTCTGACCCGGACAGCTTTTTATTTTCCGTATTGCAGACTTTTTATCGTTACCGGTATGGCATATTCTTCGCCGTATCCTATATTTGCAATACACCTAAAAAAGATTTCCGATTGAAAAAGAATACCGAACAAGATTTGAAAGACCTTTTCAAAGAGCGATTTGCCGAAGAGGTTACTTTCACCGAAATGTTGCCACCTTCGGGCTCTTACCGCGAATATATTCGTATGAAAAGCTTCCATTTCACGGCAATGGGAACCTGGAACGAAGATGAAAAAGAGAACCGCGCTTTTATCAACTTCTCAAAAACTTTTCGCGATAACGGTATAAATGTGCCGGAAATTTATCAATACCTTCCTGAACAGCACATCTATTTGCAGCAAGACCTCGGCGACACTACGCTTTTTGGCTTTCTTTCGGAGATTCGGGCCAAAGAGGGCTTCTCGGATGAGATAATTTCAGTTTACCGCGATGTAGTGGCCATTTTGCCACAAATACAAATAACAGCCGGCCAAAAAATCGATTTCACTTATTGTTACCCAAGAGCTGCCTTCGACAGACAATCGATGATGTGGGATTTGAACTATTTCAAATACTACTTTTTAAAGTTGGCCAAAATTGCTTTTGACGAACAAGCACTCGAAGACGATTTTGCCACCTTCTGCGACTATCTGCTAAAAGCCGAAAGCAATTTCTTTATGTTTCGCGATTTCCAGAGCCGAAATATATTGTTACACAACGATAAGCCCTGGTTTATAGACTATCAGGGCGGACGCCGTGGTCCGCTGCAGTACGATTTGGCATCGCTGCTATACGACTCGAAAGCCGACATCCCTCAATCCGTTCGCGAAACATTGATGGAGGTCTATCTCGATCATTTGGAAAAGATTTATCCGATAAACAGGGAGGAGTTTAAGCAGTTTTTCTATGGCTATGTGCTGATTCGAATGATGCAGGCCATGGGGGCTTATGGTTTTAGAGGTTTCTACGAAAAAAAAGAACACTTCCTGAAAAGTATCCCTTATGCACTTGAGAACCTCTCCATCGTGCTGAAGAAAGTGTCGATGCCCGTTCAACTTCCAGAGTTGTTCAATGTACTTCATTCATTGCCAGAATCGAATGTCTTGAAAAAATTCTCGCACAGGGAAGATGAACTGACTGTTACAGTTACCAGCTTTTCGTACAAGAAAGGGCTGCCTGCCGACCGTTCGGGCAATGGCGGCGGATATATTTTCGATTGCAGGGCCGTACGAAATCCGGGCCGATACGAGAAATACAAATTACTGAACGGGAAAGATCAGCCTGTAATCGATTTCTTTCAGGAAGATAATGATATGGAAGAATTTCTTGAGCCTGTATTCCAATTGGTTGACCGTTCCGTCGAAAAATATATCGAACGAAAGTTCAACCATCTTTCTGTTAGTTTTGGTTGTACAGGCGGACAGCACCGCTCAGTATATTCAGCCGAAAGATTAGCCGAACATCTAAAAAACAAATATCCGGTAAGGGTTGTTATTCTTCACAGAGAACAGGAAAATAGTTGACCATGGGAAAAAAGAAATGCGAGGTTAAAGATTACGAAGCCCCCGAAAACCCTAAGTTCGAGTGCAAAAAATGTGGCAGACAATCGAAAAAAGAGGAAAAGGTCTGTAAACCGGTCAAAATCAAAAATTAGCAAAAAACCTGATACGAATTGGCCAATATTCAAGAACAGGGCATGTTTGTTTAACAACTATTTTTACATCTGCATGAAAGCCATGATATTCGCCGCAGGCCTCGGAACAAGGCTCTACCCATATACAGCCGACAGGCCCAAAGCCTTGGTCGAGGTCGCCGGAAAAACTTTACTCGAAAGAGCAATCCTAAAAGTGCAGGAGGCAGGATGCAGTGAAATTATCATTAATATTCACCACTTTGGACAACAGATTATCGATTTTCTGAAGCAAAAAAACAATTTTGGCTTTAAGATCCATATCTCTGATGAACGGGAAAATCTGCTCGATACGGGTGGCGGCATACTGAAAGCAGCGCCGCTGCTAACCGGTAACGAACCATTTTTGGTTTACAATGTCGATATTATCAGCAACATTAACCTGAATGAACTATTGCAGTACCACCGTTCGAAAGGCGGATTAGCGACGCTCTGTGTCAGGAAACGAGAGACATCGCGTTATTTTATTTTCGACAACAACATGCGTCTTTCCGGTTGGCAGAATATATCAACGGGAGAACAAATCATAGCCAGAGAAAGTAACGAGAGTACACCTTTGGCCTTTAGCGGGATTCATCTCATTGAACCATCAGTTTTTCAATTGATTACCGAGAAAGGGAAGTTTTCTATAGTTGAACTCTATCTTCGTTTGGCAACCGATGAGCCAATCTATGGTTTTAACGACAGCTCTTCGCAGTGGATGGACCTCGGTAAACCCAATGAATTGATGGTAGCCGAAAAAATACTGGCTCAAAATAGTAAACAATAAAATATTGGATTACTTTTAAGAAAAAGAATCCGTCATGGAAATTACCCGCCGTAACTTTGTGAAAAATGCAACCGGTGCAGCCGCAATATTGGCTACACTATCTTCAACATCAACATTAATTTCGTGTAACCAACCCGTAAAAACGATGAGCAAAAACACATTAACCGTAGTAGCCTTTGTTGAAACATCGGCCGAAAAAGCTGAAGCACTGAAAGAAGTTTGCTTAGGATTGATTGACCCCAGCCGAAAAGATAAAGGCTGCATCAGCTACAATCTTTATCAGGATAAAAACAATCCCGGTAAATTTACCTTTATCGAACAGTGGGAGAGTCAGGAACTGCTTGATGCCCATTTACAAACTCCGCATCTGGCTGCCGCAGGCGAACAGTTCAAAACCATTCTTACCAAAGAATTACAGGTGATTGCACTCGATAAACTGGCATAGCTACCAGTTTATCGGGGTTATACCGTTTGCGCTCAGATAGTCATTGGCCTTGCTGAAATGACGATTGCCTAAAAAACCACGATAGGCCGAAAGCGGTGAAGGGTGTGGCGATTGCAGGACAAGGTGTTTTTGTTTGTCAATATATGCGCCCTTTTGCTGGGCATAAGCACCCCAGAGCATAAAAACAACATGATTTTTTTCTCTGGCTATCAGTCGAATAACGGAATCAGTAAATTCTTCCCATCCTTTTTTCTGATGTGAGCCAGCCTGATGCGCCCTAACCGTCAGCGTGGCGTTGAGCAGAAAAACACCCTGTTCGGCCCAGCGTTCCAGATTACCGTTTGCAGGCAAGGCAATGCCTAAATCGTCTTGAATCTCCTTAAAAATGTTTTGTAACGAAGGCGGAAAATCGATGCCCTCGGGTACCGAAAAGCACAATCCATGCGCCTGTCCCGGACCATGATATGGATCTTGTCCCAGAATAACAACTTTAAGATTATCGAACGGACATTTGTCGAAAGCATTAAAAATATATTTTCCCGGAGGGTAAACAGGCTGTGTGGTATATTCGCCTTTTACAAACTGAATCAGCTGATTGAAATAAGGTTTTTCAAATTCATCGTTCAGTCTTTCTTTCCAGCTGTTTTCAATTTTTACATCCATAAGTCGAATTATATCTGATGGTTAAGTCAATTCATTTTGAGTAATGGGTAAATCTTTATCCGATAGCAGACCTACTATATTTTCTCTACGGAAGGGAGGGAAAAAGACCCAGTAGATACCCCACAGTGAGGTAAATGCAGATAGAAGGAAAAACATGATGCTCAACGCAACTGAAAGTTCATTATCAAGCAAGAGATATTTTGCCCCGATTAAAAATACCATTTCACGTGCCCCGATTCCACCAATGGTAACCGGAAGGGCAGTGGCAACCGCCGATAGAAAAAACAGGAAGAGATAATCGAACTGATCATTCATCTGATGAAAAGCCATCAGAATGAAGATGGCCGAAACAAATTGTAACATCTGCAATCCCATCGACATATAAAACATCTGGAAATGAATGACATAAAATCGTCTGAAAAAATACTTTAGAACAACAAGATAAAGCAGGTAGACAGCCGGTATGCCAAGCCAGTACCAATTTCCAAAGGGCATCCTGATGCCGGAAAGGTAATAGAGCGATACTGTTATTACACCAATGGCGACCAAACCCGAAATGCGGTTCACCAACATCGCCCCAATATTGCTTTTAATGCCGTTTTTGCGATACTTATGAATCAAATAGACCTTATATCCATCGCCGCCAATACCACCCGGTAAAAAGAGATTGTAGAAAAGGCCCAGCCAAAAAAGTTTAATATTGAGCATTTGCGACAGATTGGCACCGGTTATTCGCAAAGTCAGATTCTGACGAAAAGCCGATAAAACCATTGAGAAAACAACAAAAAGAAGGGCTAACAGCAAATACCATACATTGGCTGTTGAGAAAACATTCACCACTTCGTTAAACGATATTTTCGACATCACCCACCAGATGGCTGCTGCTGAAACTAAAAACTTCAACACATTCTTGGCTACACTTTTTACCGTCTTGTTCATCATTGGCCAAAAATAACATTTCGCCGGTAGTTTATCACCACACGGTTACAATTGAAAAACCGTATTGTAGGTGTAAATAAAAAGTTGATCATATAAAAAACACAGTAAAACACTTAAGAACAATGCGTTTTGTTTTATGAAGATCAGGTTTCATTATTCGTTTTACAAAAGCGTTGGTAGTGTAGTTCCCGATAGTCACAATTACTATTCGTTTTTTTGCCCCGTCAATTTGCATAATCAAAAGCTAAACGTTTATCCTATACATTTTTAACCGTTACCGCTACCGAAATTTACTTTTAACAGCCCATCGGCCTTCGGTTTTTATAGTTTGATGTATATCTTTCGTTGATAAAGAAAGTAACAGATGTACCACATGGCAGCCCATACTGTTGTACACAAGATCATTTGGATGGTTAAATTGCCTGCCCACCAAAAGAGTTGTGTAACAAATGGTTTGAATATGGGTGTCAGGTACCAGGTACCGCCGGTACTGGCAAAAAGGTAGATAAAGAGTGGGTTAGTGTCTATAACGGTAAACAGCGTTAAATTTTTCCTGAAATTCAATACGTCGATTGCCCAATAGGAGAGTGCAAGCGCGACAAATGCAAAACCTCCGCTGGCCAATATAAATGAACTGGTGCATATCCGTTTGATGATGGGGATAAATTGTCCCAACAGTAGCCCAAAAATAATACCCGTTACACCAGCAATCAACAATGTGGCAACTTTTCGCTTTTGTCCCCAATCGGTCATCAGGATCATACCGGCCACCACTCCCCAAATGGTATGGGCAGTCGTTGGAATGGCATTGAATATAACCCAGCCATCATCGGTTGAGCCACCTGTGAGAATTGTATCAAACCATGTCCCGAAATTGTGATCTTTGATAAAAGGCTGGTCAAATCCGGGTACAGACCAATAACGATAAAGCAGATCCGTGAAGAGGATTAGTCCGAATGAGAACAGCAACTGCCACTTAACTGCCCTTCGCATCATCAAAAAGGCAACCAGATAAGTGACCGACAGCTGTGCCAATACATTGGTAAACTGAAAGGTAATCTTGCCCGGTCCGATACAGTAGAGCGCCCACCCTAAGAATAGCAACATCCCCGAACGCTGTAACACATGTTTGAATGTTTGTCCCCATGTATCGCCCCGTTCCCAGCGGCGTGAAAAAGAAAAGGGCATGGCCACTCCAACAATAAACATGAAAAAGGGTTGAATCAAGTCCCAAAAATGAAGCCCCTGCCACTCGGCGTGGTGTAGTTGCCGGCCTATAAACGCTACCGGTGTAGCGGTGAAGGCTGGGTCGAGCAGGTAGCCAAAGAGCCCCGTAAACTCACCTATCAGTAAAAGCATGGTAATTCCCCTGAAAAAATCAATTGATAGAATTCTTTGATTATCAGGATTCAGCGTAGCTGCATTGTTCATCTGTACGAGTTTAAATGTTGGTTAATTTCTTCAATATGATAAAAATAGCATTAATTTCAATGAATAAGCGCTATTTTTGATTATCGATCATTATTTTCAAATAATGTGTTGTTCTGCATTGATTATCATCCAGAAAATGGATCAT
>CAYOJD010000058.1:11424-19997 GCA_964404205.1 uncultured Prolixibacteraceae bacterium | reverse complement strand
GTGGGGCCATCGAATCCCGGTTTACTATCTGGCCGATGGTACATTTGTGGTTGCAGAAACGGACGAAGAGGCCCTTCAGATGGCTCAGGAAAAGAGCGGCAACATGGCTTTGACCATGAGCGATCTTCGTCAGGATGAAGATGTTCTCGATACCTGGGCTTCGTCGTGGTTATGGCCAATAGCGGTTTTTGATGGGAATAATAAGCCTGATAATAAGGATATTAATTATTATTATCCGACAAATGATTTGGTAACTGCTCCCGAAATTATCTTTTTCTGGGTGGCCCGAATGATTATTGCCGGATATGAATACCGAGGTGTTTATCCGTTTAAGAACGTTTACTTTACCGGAATCGTTCGCGATAAATTGCGACGCAAAATGTCGAAATCGTTGGGTAACTCACCCGACCCGCTCGACCTGATTGCCCAATATGGTGCCGATGGGGTGCGTGTGGGCATGCTGCTATGTTCGCCTGCCGGGAACGATATTCTTTTCGACGAATCGCTTACAGAACAGGGCCGAAATTTTTCCACTAAAATTTGGAATTCTTTCCGTTTGGTCAATGGTTGGGAGGTCGATCAAACACTTCCGCAACCCGAACACTCGGCTTTGGGAATAGAATGGTTTAATGCCAAACTCGACGAGGCCATTGTTACCATGAATGACCATTTTGACAAATACCGCCTGAGCGATGCGTTGATGACTATCTATACGACAATACGCGACGAGTTTTCAGGTTGGCTGCTCGAGATTGTCAAACCGGCCTATCAGCAACCTGTCGATGCCAAAACTTATGGTGAGGTTATCGCTTTGTTCGATAAGGTCTTGAGGCTGTTACATCCATTTATGCCATTTATTTCGGAAGAGATTTGGCAATTGCTTGCGGTACGTCAGGATGGCGAATCAATAATGATGGCACAGTGGCCTGAGGCTGCTGCTTTACAATCCGATAAACTTGAACGTTTCGAGATGGTGAAAGAGGCTGTTGCCGGAATCAGGACTGTGCGCAAGGAACAAAATATTGCCAATAAGGATAGTATTGATTTGATGGTTGTTCCCGGAGAGAAAGGCTATGTGCCGGAGTTTAATCCGGTACTCGAAAAGATGGGCAACCTATCGAAACTGGAGGTTTGTCAGGAAGAGGTTCAGGGCGCATTGACTTTTTATGTAAAAGCTTCGGCCTTTTCCATTCCGATGCAAGGCGAGGTGGATGTGACAGAAGAGCTGGCTAAAATCAACGAAGAGTTGGTTTATTTCAGAGGTTTTCTTGAAATGGTCATGAAAAAGCTCGGAAACGAACGTTTTGTGAATAGTGCCCCGGCTCAGGTTGTAGAACTCGAACAAAAGAAAAAGGCAGATGCCGAAGAGAAATTAAAGGTGCTTGAAGAACGCTTGCAACTGCTTGGTAAATAGTATTACCTGCTTGGAAAATAAAAGGCTTCTCAAATTGGGAAGCCTTTTTCATTGATGTTACATGTGAATTATTTCTTGCCATTCCCAAGAACAATTCCAACAGCAAAATAGAAACCACTGATTTTGGAATCGGGAGCTGATTCACCGGCAAATGTTTTAGATAAGCCTTGCGCATAACCTATGTCGGCCGTAAGGAAAAGGATATCAACGCCAAGACCTTCCTGAAGGTAGAATGTCTCATTTTTAAAGTCGTCTTTCAAATCAGTGTCATCTTCTTTATCCTTGGCTGAAAGCAGAAAATCGTATGCAGAACCGGCGTTTAATCTAAGTTTAAATTGTTCTCCATCCAAAATATTAAGTCCGATCAGCGTTTTTAATTTTATGTAATTGTGTTTAACATCCATTGTCACACTTTCATCTGATTTGTAGGGCTGTAGTAGCACTCAAATAGTGAACACCCTGAATAAATTGAACCCTTTCGCCAATTCTTACATCAGCTCCAACACTTACACCCACTTTGGCACTGAAGTCACTTCCGGTTTCAGCTTTGCTAAAGTTCATTAATGCCAATCCAACCTGAGGGTTAACCTGTACCTGGGCAAACAAAGCCGAAGCAGCAAAAGCTAATGCTACAGAAAAGAGTAATTTCTTCATAATCATTTTTTTTGATTCAACTATTGAATAACATATACAACTCATGTTAAATATGATTGATATTCAAGTTGTTTCAAAAAAATAACTTAACAATCAAATGTATTACTGACCGGATTGGCAAAATGCGGTTTCTTTTTTTGATTAATTTGTTATTTCATAAAAAGTGGGTGAAAGTAAAGTTTGAGAATCAAGATATTGCATTAAATGTCATTTAAAAATCGTAACTTGATTTGAGATAATACCGATATCGATGATGAAGCCTTCGAGGGTTGATATTCAGCGTTTTATTGTAGCTGTTTTGTTGACTGCGGCTGCGACGGCCATCGCATCGCTGACCATTGGCCGCGATATTTATTATGGCACCCGCGGTGAAGGGATTTTTTCGTTTGCCATTGTGAGCCTTGCAGGTTACCTTTTCTTTCTTTTTATCCCTGTAGAGCTTGCTTTTATCTATTATCTCACAGCGGGCGAGAACTTTATTTTGCTTAATGCGGTAGCATTGGGTACTGCACTCTTTTCGCAGAGCATCGATTATCTGATTGGCTATTCCTTTAGCCAGAAAATTATCGATAAACTTATCGGTCAATCCCGATATCAGAAAGCTGAATCTGAGATACGGAAATATGGAAACATTACATTGTTTGTGTTCAATATTTTACCTCTGTCATCTCCGGTTATTTCATTGGCGGCCGGTATGTTAAAGCACCGGATAAAAGACACGTTTCTGGTAACTTTTTTAGGGCTTAGCCTGAAATATATCCTCCTTACTCTGCTCTTTTATCCATACTAAGTTTTACTTAACGAGCCATTCATATATTCCCGATGCATTGTCGGCCGGCAGAGTAACTTCCAAACGTACCGCTTTGGTTTTCACCGGAACAAACGAAACGGTATTTAATTTGTCTTTCAGAATCTCAGGTGCCTGTTCTGTTTTAACCGGAAGCCACTCGTTTCCGGAAAGATAAAGGACTTTCCAACCGGCAGGAATTCTGCACCCTCCCCAAGGGCCATCGTCGAACCAATAAACCGATGATGTTGAAATGGTTTTCTCTTCGGAAAAGGTATATTGAATCCATTCGGTTGAATTTTTCTTTGGCCACCAATGATAATAGCTGATACTATGATCGTTTGAATTGGAAGGAATATCATGGTCGCGGATGGCATTCAGTGATTTGGTTTCAGTTGAAGCAGTCAATAAGCTTTCGGTGGCGATGGTTGGCAACGGGAGCGGACGGGCTGCACTTTCGGCATAAGGCAACCAAACCAACATTTCGCCGGCACCACGATTGGCCCATGCATAATAGGGGATTGCTGTAAAGTGAATGGGAATCGATCTGTTTTTTCCGGAGGTTGATTCTTCCAATGCTTGTGCATTTCCTTTCAAAGTGGTAATGCCATTAAGCAGATTGACTTCTTTTTGAGAGGTAATCTGAGCTGACTTGTCAATTAAAATATTGGTTGAATGACCATTGGGCTGATCTGCTCCTTCGAGGCAATAGACGAATGGCCCACGTTGCAGGCTTAACCGGTTACGATCTGATTCAACTTTATCGTTTGCGATAATTTTTTTTACATCCATTGGTAATGAAAGGTTTATTTTATCGCCTTTTTTCCACGTTGAAGATATTACTGCATAGCCATTAATTAGTTGATATTTTGCTGGTTTACCATTTACATTCAGCTGAAAAGCTGTTGCAAATTGTTCGGTAAACCGGTACAGGTCAGAAGGCACTGATTCGTTACCAGCCCATCCGGGGATGCGCAGGGCAATGCCAAAAGCATTTTGCGATGACGGATTAACGGTTAATTCAATATCACCACTCCAAGGATAATCTGTTTTTTGCTCAATTTCAATCGTTTTTTCCTGACCATCAGTAAATTTTGCCTGATTGGCCATGTAAAGGTTCACATAGATGTTCTGATTGTCGTAAGCATAAACATAGCCGGGGACCGATGGGATAAAGCGACAAATATTGCTCGGACAACAGGCACAACCAAACCAGGGACTGCGGGCGTGCTGGCCACGCGATTCGAGTGGGTTGGGATAGAAGAAGAGGTCGCCTGAAAGTGAGACTCCGCTCAACAATGCATTGTAGAGCGTTCGTTCAAGTATATCGAAATATTTGGCTTCGCCATGCAACTGAAAAAGCCGTTGGTTCCAAAATACGTTACCGATTGATGCGCAGGTTTCGCAGTAGGCTGACATATTGGGCAGAAAATAAGGTTCGTCGAAACCTTCATTGTCGCCACCCGAGCCAATTCCTCCGGTGATGTAATATTTGGTTTTAATCAAATCGTTCCAAATTCGGTCAGTCGCATCGGTATATGCTTTATTTCCGGTAAGTGCAGCAACATCAGCCATTCCTGAATACATATATGTGGCCCTAACGGCATGACCAACAATCTGATCTTGTTCCGTTACTTTTTTATGCGCCTGATTGTATTCGTCCCCGCCATATCGGATATCGAGCATATATTGGGCGAGTTTTAGATAATTCGGATTTTGGGTGACACGGTAAAGTTTTACCAGTCCCATTTCGATAACCTGATGGCCAGGATAGTATTTCATACCCTCGATCAAAAAATCTTTTACCACCAGATCGGCGTTTTTGATGGCAACGTCGAGCAATGTTCTTTTCCCTGTTGCCAGATAATGAGCGGAGGCGGCTTCATAAAGATGCCCGGAGTTATACAACTCATGGCTGCCATCAGGATCTTTTTCCCATCTTTTTTTTCCGGCCCATGGGTGAAGATGGGTCGAGTCTATGGTGCGGTTGGTATAGAGATATCCATCAGTTTCCTGAGCCCCAATGATGTAGTCGATCAATGTGTCAATTCTGGCATCCAGTTTTTTATCGGGAAAGGTTTGTAGCGAGTAAGCGGCACCTTCAATAATTTTATAAATATCTGAATCATCAAATGGATACTCTGTGCAAAATGCCCCGTGTTTTACTTTGGCGGCAAATAGAAAATTATCGACGCGACCGGTTTCGTAACATTTCTGAATGGCAATCGGAATGGTGATATCGTGGTTTATTTTAATCCTTGGTGCCCAGAACTGGTCGGTCACATGCACTGAGGTAAACGGTACCGGTTTAATCGTTCCTGATGGAATTATCTGGGCAAATCCAGACATTGAAAGCATTAAAAAAGCATAGTAAAGAAGGAGTTTGGATGTGAGGCTCATTTGTTTCGCATGATAGTTTGCTTCAAAAATAATAAAAGTAAATTGAACTATATTATCGGGGTGCTCCTAAATAGATAATCAATACATGACAGACCCGAAAAGTTGTAAAATTTAATAAAATGCTTTTAATGATAAATATATTTATATCATCAAATTGAATTTGGGCATGCATTGCATTGTCAATTTTTATAAATTTATCAGACAATCAACTTTTCAATGAACTGCAAGGTCATGTGATTGTTATAGAATAAGCGACCGCATTTTTGAGGAATTGATGTGTGTTACAAAAAGTGGGCCGTTACCACCATAAATTACGGGACGAATCAGAATCGTCGATAAAGTGAAATTTTAAAAAAAATGATTATGAAAAAACAATTATTGGTTATTGCTATGGTGCTTATTGCCGGTACAGTTTTCGCTCAAAGTCCGGTAACCAAAACCCAACTTAATGCCGGAGTGGGACTATCATCATGGGGTGTTCCGGTTTATGTAGGTTTGGATTTCGGGGTTCATCAGGATATAACGGTTGGCGGCGAATTATCATACCGTTCAAAATCAAATGAAGGTTCGGTTTTTGGTGTTTCAGCCAATGGTAATTATCATTTCAACACGATTTTGAATATTCCGTCAAATTGGGACTTTTATGCCGGCCTTAACTTGGGTTATCTATTTTGGAGTGACGATTATAAGGGAGGAAATTCAAATTTAGGATTAGGTGCTCAGATCGGTGGCCGTTACTATTTTAACGACAAAGTGGGTATCAATCTCGAATTTGGGGGTGGAAACGCATTTAGTGGTGGAAAGCTTGGCGTAACCTTCAGGCTTTAACCATTAGAAATATAGCCCGGTGTGTGGGCTTTGATTATCGGAAAAAGAGGGAACCGGCGATGTTGGTTCCCTCTTTAATTTTTTGCCGAAATTACCAGTTATCGGTTCTGAACGGTGCAACTGGAAGCCCTGATTTCCCAAACAAATCGGGAGTGGTTGCATTATCGAAACAAAACCTCACTGCTACCGGATTCTTTATCTCTTTGACGAATAGAATCACACGGTTTCCATCGATGGTTGCTTTGGCCGGAATGAACTTTCGGTCGTTGCCGGCAATCACAAATCTTTGAGGCGACTTGCCTGTTGAAATTAAACCGCCTTCAGCATTTTTGAACGTTACTTCAACACTGTTTTTCAAAATTCTTATCGATTCGAACGACGGATTTTTGTATGGGGCTGTTTTGAGACCGTAGGTATCGTTCAGTGCCCAGTTGGCCAACCTTACCCCAACATCAGTTTTGTTCTTGGGATGGATATCTTTTACATCATCAACCAGATCGCCGATTATGACCATGCCGGTTTTGGGTATTTCCATCATTTTTTGTTGTTGTTCGCGGAGCAGGTATGCATACTCTTCGTTGCTATAGGTGAAAGGGGCAATCTGAACAAAATAAAATGGAAATTCTTTCCCAAAGTTTTCGCGCCAGCTGGTAATCAGCGTTTTCATCAGTTGTGCGTAGTACGCAGGTTTGGTAACATTGGCTTCGCCCTGATACCAGATTGCTCCCGCAATTCCGTAAGGTACAATAGGATGTATCATTGAATTGTAAGTAACCCCAGCTTTGGTCGGCCACCAATCATATTCGCGGTCGATGCGGTTGGCATTCAGAATAGGGTCATTGTCAATTTTCTCTTTTGGTGTCCAAACCTCAGCAGGTGTGCCGCCCCATGCTGTGACAATCAATCCGATAGGTACGTTCAGTTTTTGCATCAATTCCCGGCCAAAGAAATAACCCACCGCGCTGGTTGCCCGCATGGTTTGAGGCGTGCAAATCTCCCATTTGGCTTTGCAATCGTCCTGCAACGTTGATGAGCCCATTTTGGTTATATGAAAAAACCTGATGTTGGGATAATTGGCTTGGGCTGCTTCCTCGTTCCCATTCTTGATGCCCCAGTTGACACTCATTTCCATATTCGACTGGCCACTGCAAATCCACACTTCTCCGAGCATAACATTTTGTAACTCAATTTTACTGCTGCCCGAGATTTTTAGGGTATAAGGTCCACCGGCATTCATGGTTTTTATATGTGCTATCCATCGGGCATTGTTCGATGTGGTAACTTTAATGGTATCCGTATTTTTCCAGCTACCTACAAGTGCAATTTTTTCATTCGGTTCACCCCAACCCCAAATGGCAACTTCAGTATTTTGTTGCAGCACCATATTGTCTGTAAAAACCGATGGCAAGGTAATCTTGCCAAAACTATTGATGGCTATCAGCAAAATAGCCATAATGCTTAGAGGCTTCTTAATCATTTTACAATCTGTTAAATTAGTTGTTCAAACGAGATTCTTTTTGGCTACGAAAATAAACAATGTTGATTTTAATTGATTCCGATAAATCAATTTTAATAACATAAAGATAATAGTTTGATTTTCAGTAATCGATTCGAAATAAACTGAAATTGATTATTTTTAGACGCCCATCGAAATTGTGATTGCGGTGGGTTTTTGATTTTTTCTGGTTTCAAGAAGCAGATATAGTGATTGCGGCAGAATAATGAATTATTTAATGAAGTAAACAGCTGAATTACAGTATGAACCCTTTTCGGATATTGATGTTTGTCCTGACAGTGATTATTTCTCTTGCGATTGTCTCCATGTTTTTCCCATCAAAAGGGATAAGAATTAGCAATCAAATTACGCTTGAATTTCCTTCAATAGAAAGTTTCTTTCGGGCAAAAGCAGTCACATCGCCGGCTCTTCCACTTCTTATTAGCGAAGCCGACACTGCTGTTCCACAAAAAGTATCCACAAGGGTGCTTCCTGATTCGCTGATGATAAAAACTATCGACGAGGTACGTCAACCCATTGAGTCGGAAAATATAGATACATCATCGTTGGCTCCGTTTTATGCTCGGTTGTTGAACAACGATAAGATAATCAGGGTTCTTCATTACGGCGACAGTCAGATTGAAGGCGATCGCATAACAGGTTATTTAAGACAGAAATTTCAGGAACGTTTTGGAGGATCCGGAGCCGGTTATATTCCGGTTATTCAGACCGAAAATGTTGCTTTACAAGTTGCACTCAAACAGCAGGGGCAATGGAAAAGGTACACCGCCTACGGCAGACGCGATACCACATTAC
The DNA here is from genome assembly GCA_964404205.1 of uncultured Prolixibacteraceae bacterium. GTDB lineage: Bacteria > Bacteroidota > Bacteroidia > Bacteroidales > Prolixibacteraceae > CAZWBR01. Next base: position 11,603 of record CAYOJD010000058.1, on the reverse strand, counting down.
AGACCAATCATTTTGGAGCATATGGCTCTTTCGGGCGATTTGTCCCTCAATTGGTAAGTGTTGATTCGTCGGGTTTTAATGCAGGGTTGGAAATTACACCCATAAAGTCGTCGTATAAAAATTGCTTTAATATCAGTTCGATTAAACTTCTTTCAGGAGCGCTACATGCTCCATTGACC
>CAYOJD010000058.1:0-11414 GCA_964404205.1 uncultured Prolixibacteraceae bacterium | reverse complement strand
CCATTGACCGTGAGAATTACTTCAGGTGAACAGATTGTTGCCGAGAAAGAGTACTCTTTGTCAAATGATGTTGTCGCAGACGAATGGAATATCGACAACGGAAGCCAATCGGTTCGAATTGGTTTTAAAGCCAATCAAAGTCCCGATTTATACGGTATTCTGCTCGACGGAAATGCGCCAGGTGTAGCTTTCGACAATATTCCGATGAGAGGCAGCTCGGGTACCGACTTTACAAAAATTGATTTTAACGATCTGAAACAGACTTACGAGAAGCTGGATGTTGAAATGTTAATTTATCAGTTTGGAGTCAATGTTGTTCCCAATATTCTGGAAGATTACACTTTTTACGAAAGATGGGTTTATGATCAATTAACTTATTTGAGGAAAGCGAAGCCAGAAATTCCAATATTGGTTATCGGAATCTCTGATATGTCGATGAAAGATGGCGATGATTTTGTATCCTATCCCAATATTGTCAAAATCAGAGATGCCCAAAAAAGGGCAGCTTTTCGTGCCGGGTGTGCGTTTTGGGATATGTACCTGGCCATGGGCGGCGAAAATTCGATGGTTGCATGGGTTAATGCCAATCCGCCACTGGCCACACAAGATTATACGCATTTCAATTATGCAGGCTCCCGAATTATTTCTCAGCTTCTGTGTAAAGCTTTAATGGCTGATTATGAGAATTATGTAAGAACGTGTAAACCTTAACCATGAGATATTTTTTATTAATTATCGTTTCCCTTTTTTCTCTCCGACTTGAAGCTCAGGTAATCCCTCTTTCGGATTACAGTCGTTATCCGTTTATAGTTGCTTCAGCCAACGAACTGTCTTTTGGAGGCGATAGTTCGACATTCAATCGTTTTGTTGAAAAGTTAAACCATTTACAGATAGCAGGCGATAATACTGTCAGGATTCTTCACATTGGCGATTCTCATATTCAAGCAGATATCTTTAGTGGAAAAGTGCGCGAATTGATGCAATTGACGTTTCCCGGTGGTAATGGCGGACTGGAGCTTGTTTTTCCATACCGGGCTGCCAAAACAAATGGACCAGCTGTTTATTCTTCTTCCGGAACTGGTGTTTGGATTACGCAACGTAACGTTCAGGAGAATGCTGTCGATTTGGGTTTGTTGGGAATTTCAATGTCCACATACGATTCGATGGCAACCTTTCAATTGAATATCCGAGATAATAATCCGGTTATTTACGATTTTCAGGAAGTTAAAATTATGTCTCAATTAACTCCCGATTCGTATCATTTACGAGTCAATGGATTGCTTCCCGAAAAAACTGATACTCTCGCTGAAACCGTCATTTCGACCTACCGGTTGCTTAACTTTAGTGACAATATAACATGTTCGTTTGCAGCGAGATTACCCGGCCAGAAGAGTTTTACATTAACCGGTGTTTTACTCAATCAGGAGACTCCGGGTATCATTTACAATACTGCCGGCGTGAATGGGGCAGAGGTTCGCTCTTTTTTACGTTGCAATCAATTGTTGACACAAGTGAAATTTTTGCATCCCGATTTGATTGTTGTTTCGTTGGGAACTAACGATTGCTATTCAGTAGGTTGGGATCGAGCAGCATTTGAAAAAAATATGGAACAGTTTGTGGTTTCGCTAAAGGAAACTTCTCCTGAGAGTGCAATTATTCTGACAACACCAGCCGACAACTACCGACGGAGGCGTTATCCAAACAACGATTTACCGGCGATGCGCGAGATTTTGTTCAGGATAGCCCGTCAGCACAAATTGATAGTATGGGATTTATACACTGTTATGGGGGGTAAAAATTCGATGCTCCGGTGGTTGAATAGCGGACTGGCAGCGCGTGATAAAGTTCATTTTTCGCAGGAGGGTTACCTACTGCAGGGAAACTTGCTTTTTGAAGCGATTTTGGAATCGTACACCGAATTTAATTCCTCAAAAAATGCAAATTAGCCAACTCACAGACTGGTTCTTATATAACCCGGCCAAGCCGATGTTGTTTACCCAGATTTACTTTTGGATATTTTTTTGCATTGTTTTGATAGGCTATTCAATAATCTACAAGTCGAATAAACTCCGTAATATTTATCTGTTTGTTTTCAGCCTCTTTTTCTATTATAAATCAGGTGGGTATTTTTTTTCACTCTTAATATTCTCGACTATAGTTGATTATCTAATTGCATTGGCTATTGGTAAAACCAGAACCGAAAGTAAAAGAATATTGCTGGTTTCATCGAGTGTTGTCATTAATATGGGTGTATTGGCCTATTTCAAATATGCCTATTTTTTTACAGAGTGGGTCAACACAATTTTTCATTCCAATTTTGTGGTGACTAACTATCTGGCGCTTGCTTTTAATTCATTTTCAGGCAGCCACTTCGATGTTTCGACCATTGTTTTGCCGGTTGGGATCTCATTTTATACTTTCCAAACCATCAGTTATTCGATTGATGTTTACAGGCGCAAAATTGAACCGGTGAAGAGTATCCTTGACTTTGGTTTTTATGTCACGTTCTTTCCGCAATTGGTAGCCGGTCCCATTGTTAGGGCGGCTGATTTCATTCCTCAACTGTACGAGAAATATAAACTGACACGCAAAGAGTTTGGATATGCCGTTTTTCTCATTCTGAATGGTTTGGTCAAAAAGATGGCTGTCAGCGATTATATTTCAGCTAATTTTGTTGACAGGATTTTTGAGAATCCTGGTGCTTATTCCGGATTCGAAAATTTGCTGGGGGTTTACGGCTATGCGTTGCAGATTTATTGCGATTTTAGTGGTTATACCGATATCGCCATCGGAACCGCGCTTTTGCTGGGTTTTAGATTGCCTAAAAATTTCGATTCGCCTTATAAAGCAAATTCTATTACCGATTTTTGGCGACGCTGGCATATCTCGCTTTCAACGTGGCTGCGCGATTATCTCTATATTCCGCTGGGGGGCAACCGTAAAGGTAAAATTCGGCAATATGTTAATCTTCTAATTACGATGTTGTTGGGCGGGTTATGGCATGGCGCGCATATCCGTTTTGTAATCTGGGGCGGTATCCACGGTCTGGCTTTGGCTTTCGATAAAGCGATAATGAGCCTAAGCATGGCCAGCCGAATTAAAAATAACCCTTTTGTCAGGATTGCGGGGGTAATTTTAACCTTTCACCTTGTTTGCCTGGCCTGGATTTTCTTCAGGGCAACCAGCATTGACAGTGTCTCTGTCATTTTCAACCAATTGGCTACTGGTTGGAATTTTCAGCTTATTCCATCAATGCTGTTGGCTTATCGAAACGTTTTGACAATCATGTTAATAGCTTATGTTATTCACTGGTTGCCTGAAAAATATAAAGTGTGGTACCAAGGTCGATTTATCGACTCAGGATGGGTGGCTCAAACTGTTGTAACCGTGGCAATTGTATTTGTTATTTATCAATTTCGCAGTGCCAGCGTTCAGCCGTTTATCTATTTCCAGTTCTGAACTAACAATCTTGATCCATTTTATTTATCAGATAATTAGTTTGGTATAGTTTATTGTTCATGTGTGCTTTCTATTGAAACATTGCGAATATCCAATTGCGGGAAAGGTATTATAATATTATTTTCTTTAAACAATTTATCGATAGCTATAATCAGATCGCTCTTTACATCAAGGCCGATGCTAAAGTGTGTTACCCAAAATTTTAAAACAAAATCTATCGAACTGTTGTTGAACTGATTGATTTGAATCAAAGGCTCAGGATGCTTCAATATTCTTTTGTCTGAATCAAGAAGTTTGGTCAATAGTTGTTGAGTTTGTTCCAGATCTGTGCCGTAAGCGACACCAACAGATAGTTCGAATCGACGCTTGGTATTTCCTAAAGTCCAATTAATCAGGTGTTGGCTCATTAAATCTCCGTTAGGTATGATAACATCGGCTCCATCCCAGGTGGTGACAACGCTGCTGCGGATTCCAATCGATTTCATTTTTCCCACCTGACCTGAGATTTCAACAATATCTCCAACATTGATGGGTTTTTCAAAAGCAATAATTAATCCACTAACCAAATTATTGATCAGGGTTTGTAAGCCAAAGCCAATACCAACACTTAAGGCCCCGATAATAACAGAGATGCGGTCGAGTGGAATTCCGGCGGCCATACAGGCGAGTAAAATACCAATGGTGAAAATTGCAATTCGAACAAGGAGCAACCAACTACCAGGGCCGCTCTCTTTTTGCGATTCTTTATAGTGTTCGCTGTCGATGGTGAGAAAAGATACAACCCAGGAAATAAACCAGGAAAGTGTTATTATTAGGATGAAAATGAATATACTTTCGAAAGTAAATGAGAACTTTCCGATAGAATGAGGGGCATTGAATGCTTCAATAAATGGAGCTGTCATGGCTTGCAGCGAGTAGGAGGTTCGGCTTACCAGATAGATGCTGACAGCTCCAATCATCATTTTCATTAGTGGCGAAACGTGCCTGTTAAATTCATCATAAGGAAATTTGTAACGTTCATCATCGGCTCTAATATGAAAGAATCGGGAAATGGTCATCGAATCTTTTAGCAGTTTGAGCGTCCAATACAATGTATAAGTTACAATTAACAGAAAATAACCGTTTGACATGATTGTTTTAGCCAAATTGTATCTTCCGGTAAGAATGTAAAAGACGGCCAACAATTCTAAAGCAACTAAAGCGATTATGGGAATAAAGGCAGTGTAGTTTTGTTGCACCCGTTTTTTTTTGTTTGTAAATCAATAGAATACTAATCGATGTTCCTGATAAGCTGATGATGAGTATTATCCAACTTTCAATCTTGGTATGAGATAGCAGGAGATTATCTGCAAGTGTAACAATAAATAATAACAGATAAGCCAACCATACACTAATCCAATTTTGTGAAATAACCTTCCATAAAATGAACGAAAGCGAAATTAGAGTTATTAACCACAACGCACCAGAGATGAAAATGGGTGGTTCGGTAAGAATTATTTGAAACAAGCTGATTGCAATTAGAATCGATGCTGAAACCGGGTGAGAAAGAAGATATGTTTTTTCTCTCAGTTGTTCGAACAACTGTGCTTTTTTTGTTTTTCGAATAAGCAAAATGAAGTAAAATGAGATAATAACAATTAGTAGCCCCATCATTACGAACGAGTAAAAATGATTGGCCAAATAGAAGCCAACTAATATTATCATTTTTCTGATTGAGAAAGTAATAACCTCAGACAAGGGTTTGTCAGAAATTTTTTTGTTGAAACTGTCAAGTTCGCGAATCTTTCGGTTTTCGTGCAATTGTTTGCGAAGAAAAGCTGTTTCAGCAATGTCGGCTTCTAAAACCGATTGTATTTGATTTACTTGCAATTCCACTTGTTGTATGCTGTCGAGCGCATCTGAAAGAGATTTATTTACAGGTGTAATCCGACTCCGCATTGAAGTCAGTTTTATGTAGTAATTGCTGCGATAAGCCGAATCGCTTGGAACCTGATACAACAGACTATCCTTTGCCAGCGAATCGAGGCGATTTTGGATGTTGCCAAGCGACTGATGGAATTTTAATGTTTCTTCTAACCAAATATTATTGCGTCGTTGCAGCTCATCCAGAATGATGGAGGTCGTTGTAAGGTTTCTGTTTGAGTGAAATACATCCGCGTTTTTAATCACTCCATCAATAGCTATATCTTTTATTCTAAGTAGATTGGAGGTGTTGTCGAGGGTGAGTCTGTAATTATAACCTTGCTTAATGAAACTATTTGCTTTATTGATCTCGTTATTAATAGCGATAAATGATTTGGTTTGCATTAAAACCAGATGATTCTCGTTGTAGTGGCTGATTGAATTCTCCAGTTCCTCATTTGCAAATTCTTCAATCTGTTTTCCTGCGTCTGCGGGAATCGATTTGGGTGTCATTAAAATCGAATCTGTTGCAACCTGCAACTTATTTAAAGTTAGCCCTTCGACTTTTATGCCAATTCCAATAAGAATGAGGGATAATAATATTAAGCGTTTGATTGAATATTGGAAAGCAATACAGGGACAGAATGAGATATTCATGGTTCTGATATTTGCGTTTAAACAAATATAATAGCAATCAGGTTCTCATTTTTTTTATGATATGCTCATAATTGGTCAAAAAAATAGATGTTTATAGATAAATCTCGCAATTACCCGCCATCAGAATCTATTCGTTGCTGAGGCGGATGCACAATGTTAAGTGGAATTTTTACGGCTAAGCTTTTATAATTGAATCTTTAACGATAGTCTGGGTGAAAAGGGTACAGCTTCGGTGTAGATATTTACCGCATTGTTTTGGTCGAGGGGAACAAGGTTAAAATTGGAATAACGAATATTTTGTGTGTCGAAAAGGTTCAGGATGGTCAGTCCTGCTTCGCCATAGAGTTTCGAGATCGTAAAACGGTAAAAGAAGGCCATGTCGAGCCTGTTGTATGATATTGAGGCGTGCTGATTGAGCCTTCGTTTATAGGAAACCCAGTACCAAAAACATAGTTTGCCGATAGATAGAATGGTCTTAGGTTCAGTAAAGCTGCTAGTTTCAGCTCATGGCGCTGATCCTGAGGTGCACGGTAATAGTCGTCACGCGCATAATAAGGAAATTTTTCCTCGGTACGGCTCAACGTATATGCCAACCAGGCCGAATGCCCCTTGAAATCTTTTTTCAGGTAGAGATCCATCCCAAAACTGCGTCCTTCGCCTTCGTAAACAGCATCGCGGCTTTCAAAATTTCCCTGAATAAAACGGGTTAACCCATTGATTTTTTTGTAATACATCTCGGCATTTGCTGTAAATCCATCAGTCTTGAACGAACTTCCTACAACGAAGTGCATCGCATCAAGGACCGGAACGTTATTGTTGTCGCTACTGGTCCAGATGTAATGATAGTTTCCGAATTCGTCGATTACCGAGCTTTTAGCAATAAACTGGTTATAAATTCCCCATGCCATGTTCAGTTTTACTGATTTGCTTACACTTGCCGTAAGCGAAAGTCTTGGTTGCCAGTAGATTTTCGAAAGATTTTTCGGGTAGTCGGCCCTAAGTCCAACGTTGAAGTTGATTTTTCCCGAAAGGTTGATGTGATCGAGTAAAAAAAGGTTAAGTCTTGGTGATTGGTTCGATAAGATGGTTTGTGTAACGCCAAACGATTTGTAGACAAACTGTGCATCGTTGTTGACAATTCCGGCACCAAACTGAAGTTTATTGTATTGGGTTACCGAAAACCAATTGTCGGCTACAAAATTAAACTCCCGGATAATGTTTTCCGAACGATTGTCTCGACGTGTAATCGATTGATTGTCATCTGAATATTTTATTTCAGTAAGGTCGCTTACTTTGTTATCGAGCTCGGCATAGCTTATCGAAAAGTTCGAAGTGTGACCCTTCTTCCAAACCCGACCATAAAAAATGGATGCGCCTGTCTGGAGATTGTTTTCATTATTGGTTACCTCAATTCGACTAAGGGGCCTTTGCTGCGAAGTTTTGTACATAAATTTATCTTCACCACCCAAAATGCTGATGTAGAATTGATTTCCGCTGTCAGTTTTTGCAGAGAACTTTATGTTGGCATCGTGGAAACGGTAATCGGGAACAACAGTTACATCCTGATTGATACGTTCGGCAACACGCAACGAATCAAAAATCGTAGGTTGGCTATTTTGAGATACCACATCTTTCCCATCATACAAATTGTAATAGGTCTGTCTGAACGATAGCATGAGCGATGAATTTTTCCACAACGGCATTTCAAACAGTCCGTTCATCGTTACATTGTTAATGTTCAGGCTAAATGTTGGTTTAGATGTTATGCCGCTTTTACCCGAAATTCTTACGATGCCACCGACACGGTCGCCATAGCTGGCATCGTAACCTCCTTTGAAAATTTCTATGTCTTTAATTATTAGTGAATTGATTGTGCTGATGTCGTCGTTAAAACTTTTAAGTCCCCAGATGGTGAATTCGTCAAACATAATTTTGCTCTGCCCTTCGTACGATCCCCAAATCATCAACCCGTTTGACTGTTCGCTCGAAGCGAGAATGCCCGGCTGTAAACGCATAAAGTTAAATACTGAGTTGTCGTCATTCCCGGGTAGGAATTTGGCAATTTGATGGTTGATTTTCATGCTTCCAGCTTTGTCGCCAATTTGGGTTGAGCGGTCGGGGCTTTTGTCGCGCACTACAATTTCGCGCAGCCCGATGCTTGAGGGGGTGAGACAGAATCGGTGAAAAGGTGAATTTACCACCGTTGTGTCGAGAATATAATGGCCAAGATGCGAGATTTTTACACGAACTGTCGTGTCGGCTGGCAAAAGTATGGAGAAAATTCCTTTAACGTCTGAAACAATGATTCTGTTGTCTAAAGTTATGTATGAAAAGGGGAGTGGTTCCAATGTCCCTTTTTCGGAGATCTGCCCCGAGAAATAGATCTTTTCTTTTGGGTTTATTGGGCTAATTTTCTGTACGATAATGTAGGTCTCACCTCTTTTGGCCAAGCGAAGCGGAAGATTGCTGACAATTTCCTGAAGGGCCGCTTCGGGCGAACTGAACTGTTTATTGATAGTGATCGGAAACCCGGCGAGTTGCTTATCGTCAAACGAGAGTTGAAGATTGTAACTATTTCTGAACTCGATAAGCAACTGGTTCAAAGGCGTTTTATTGGCTTTTACAGTGATATTCTGAGCCACCGCAATTTGGCTCAGGTAAAATAAAATCAAGGTCAGAAAGAGGCCTGGAAACTTCACGTTTATTCGATTTTACGGACAATAAATCCCTTGTTGGGTAACTTCTCGAATGTCAGTTGCATTGGTAGGCAAACCAGAGCCAACACCTCTTCGACCGATTGGTTACGCGGAAAGTTTCCGGTATAATTCAGGTCTTCCTGATTTTCGAAATGAATTTGAATATCGTATTGACGTTCAATTTCTTTGATCACCAACTGAATGGGTTCTGCGGTGAAACTGAACATATTTTGCGTCCAGGCGATAACCTGCCCGGTATTGTTGGTTAATGTCCGTTCAATTTTACCCTTATTGATTTTGGCTTGCTCGTTGGCACTCAAAATGGTGTGTTGGCCCGTTTTAAGCGTTCCAACCTGAACTTTTCCCGTGAAGCAGGTCACTTCGTATTCTTCATCTCGGCTAAAAATATTGAAACTTGTGCCGAGCACTGCGGTCGTTCCGTTGGCCGATTCGACTTCAAAGCGGCTCCCTCTCTCTACCTGAAAAAATCCTTCACCTTCAAACTTTACCTGACGGGCAAAGTTCCACCATCCGGGATGATACGAAAGGGTTGATGCTGCATTAAGCTTGACTGACGAACCATCGGGCAATGTTGCTGTAAGCTGTTCACCAGCAGGGCACTCAATCGTTTTTGTGTAGAATCGAAGAATAGCTGTCAGCGTTAATAGCCCCAAAAAGAGTGCAGCAACAGAACGGAGCATAATAAGTTTTCCTACGCTTTTGGCTGGCCTTGCTGCTTTCTGATCGATTTGCTGAGAGATGGCTACCCAAACAGCTTCTTTGCTTCGGCTGTATGAGATTTCAATCTCCGGGAAGTCGCGATTCCCATGAATGTTTTCTGTTGATTTCATCGTGGTTTATTCCCTTTCAATTACCTTTCTTAAATAGCTGATTGCTATGCTCATTCGTTTCTCCACAGCTTTAATGCTCAGTCCAAGCGAAGCCGCAATTTCGTGATATTTCAAACCGTCCATTCTGTGCATCAGAAAAACGACTCTTTGATTTTCTGATAGTTGCGAGAGTGCTTCTTCATATCTTTGGTAAGTTTCCTTGAACTGAATTTGTTGCTCCGGACTATTGGTGTCGCTATCGTTTTTGGCCGTTGCTACTTTAAATGCCGCAGCCGTTTTCTGTTTTCGGTATTCACTGACGAAAATATCGCCGGCTATTTTGTATAACAACGCTTTGGCATTTCCGTTAATAAAAAGTGGTTGTTTTTCCCAGATGCGCAAAAAAACTTCCTGTGTCACGTCTGTTGCCAACTCTTTGTTGCCCGAACGGTAGTAAATATAGTTTCGAATTGGATCGAAGTAGTTGTCGAACAGTTGTTTAAATTCTTCTTGGGTCAATGGGCTCAGATATTTGGGATTAGAAAAAGTTTGATATGCCAAATCCCGGCCTTCAGTGATAAAGGCCGGGATGGTTTTGATTCCCAAGTTGAATTAATCGTTGCCGAGTTTTATTTCTTCAGTTTCGCCGGCAGCGTTTGTCTTTGTCGCAATATTATCGCATTCGCCTGTTCCATAATCGATTGTTAGGAATTTGATTCCGTTGGCAGTTAATTCGATGATTCCCTGGACTATGTATTTGCAAGTTCCTTTTCTGATTAGGGGTTCAACGATTCGGCGAGTATATTTATTGCCTTTATTGTCGGCAACATTAGCAACACCCGTGATTTTGATGATGTCGTCGGAAGGATCGAATTGGGTTGTTACACCTGCTTCCCATGTTTTTACCTTCTCTTCATTGCGCTCGATTACTGTACCATTTGACAAGGCAATCCGAAGTTGCGATAATTCTTTGAACGTTTTTGTTTCGGTGTCTGTCGTGCGGGTTTTGGTTACAGTGCCTGTTATGGTATTTCCGTTACACGAGAATTCTTCGAACTTAAGAATCCTTTCGCTGTTTGGAGAGAACGGAGCAGCTGTAATTGTCAGCGAAATGGAACCTTTAAGTACATGTCCGTTAGCCAGTTCGATACCAGTTCCATAATCGATTTTAAGTGTAATGGGATAAGTACCGTTGGTGGCAGTGAAAGTCAGGTTGGGGAATACACCATTTTTGTACCGGTTTTTAAACCCCATCATATTTTGGAACATCCGTTGGTACCAGTTCATATTGGAATCGCCGTTCTTCAGTCCCAGATTGTATTCCGAAATGGTTTCGATGCCAAACGAATAAAGATCAGCTTCGTAGTCAATGGATTCAAGTGAATTGTCCACGCTGACTTCGTTGGCTGCTATTACTGCGGGCGACGATTTGAGTTCATCGGTCGTGGTATCGATTTTTTCGGTGCAGGAAAAAATAAGTGATCCTGCCAATAATGATAAAGCTAAAATCTGTTTTTTCATAATGATGTTTTTTAGAAGTTCTTTACCTGAAACCGTGTTCCCCTTTTTTTACCCTACTTAATTTTTTAGTAAAAAGTAGGTGTAAATTTTATTTAGCTGATTCCCATTCTGTTTCAGCTTTAAAGGCCACCTTTTCATTGTCGGCTTTAATGGCATGAACCAAATGCTTTTCACCATTTCGGCCTGCAAAAAGGGCGATTTTATCTCCCCAGTGCGTTTCGGCCAGAAATTCGAGCGAGAAACGGGTCAATCGGTGGGTCGAGTAATGTTCGTAATCGAAACAATCCATCACCCAGTCGACATAGCGTGTATTATTTACATGTAACTTCATGTCTATTTCCTTGAAAAG
>CAYOJD010000057.1:1463-20152 GCA_964404205.1 uncultured Prolixibacteraceae bacterium | reverse complement strand
AACACCTCCAAAATGAAGGATAATCTCTTTTCCCTTCCAATCTTTTGGGGTTTCGAAATAGGTACGGTATGAGCCTACCGGATTATGGTCGCCGGTAATTTGGGGAGGGGTAACCGGGTGGGGATAGGTAATATTGCTATAGATAGCATAGTCGTATCCTTTCAATTCCCAATTCGAAGGTACTTCGATGGTTTTCCAGTCCGAGTCGTCGTAGTTTTTACGGAAAAACCAGTATGGCCGCTGTTCGGGAGTGGTAACCAGATTAAATTTCCACTCTCCGTTTAACAATTGGTAGTAGGGCGATGTGGCATAATCGTTGGCTGCCAGTTTTTCTTCGTTGTCGTAAGGCAGAAAAGTCGAGTGTACCGGCTCACGGTTAATTTGGTTCACTGCCGGGTTTTCCCAGTCGCGGGGAGATTTTTCGGGGAACGGCTCATTTTCGAATTTGCTCTTGCAGCCACCTGCAATCAACAATGCGAATGTCCCCATCAGCAATAGTTTACGGTTCATTTTTTAGAGATGTTAATTAGTAATGGAAAACGGTAAAAGCAAAAATAGCAACATTTTGGCGAGAGCCAATAGATTTGAGTAAAATATTTGTAAAAAATACTTTTAAAACAGTAAAATGGATATGAAATCAAATCAAAATCAAAAAGCCGGTGTAGAACCGGCTCTGTATCAAAATTCTGATGTAAAGTGAAACTTGATTTTTGGGAAATCGCGTTGCGCCATATCCAAAATAAAGCCTGAATCGGCCAGAAATACATCACGTCCCTGCTTGTCGGTAGCCATTTTGTTGTATTTCCGCTTCTTAAAATCGTCCAGCATCGTCTGGTCTTCGCTTTCAATCCAGCAGGCTTTGTAAAGCGGGAGTGTCTCCCAGCGACATTTGGCGCTATATTCATGTTCCAAGCGGTACTCAATTACTTCGAACTGAAGTGCCCCAACTGTTCCAATAATTTTACGCCCGTTCAGCGAACTGGTAAAGAGCTGTGCCACCCCTTCGTCCATCAACTGGTCTATCCCTTTGGCCAACTGTTTCGATTTCATCGGGTCGGCATTCTCGATATAACGGAAAATCTCGGGCGAGAAGGAGGGGATTCCCTTGTAGTGAAGGATTTCTCCTTCTGTTACAGTGTCGCCAATCACAAAGTTTCCGGTATCGGGAATCCCGATGATATCTCCGGGAAATGCTTCATCGATAACTTCTTTTTTATCGGCCATAAAAGCAGTGGGCGAGGAGTATTTGAAGGTTTTCTCCAGACGGATATGCCGATAGTTCTTGTTTCGTTCGAACCGGCCGGAGCAAATTTTCACGAAGGCAATTCTGCTCCGATGGTTGGGGTCGATATTGGCATGGATTTTAAAGACAAAGCCGGTAAAGCTCTCTTCGTCAGGATTGACCAATCGCTCTTCCGACATTTTAGGCCGCGGCGAAGGGGCAATTTTTACAAACGAATTGAGCAACTCCTGCACCCCGAAATTGTACAGGGCGCTCCCAAAAAAAACAGGTGCCAGATTTCCGGCCAGGTAACTGTTGATGTCGAATTCTGGATAAACACCCTCGACCATCTCCAGCTCTTCGCGAAGGGTATCGGCATCTTTCCCGATGTAGCGATCCAGTTCCGGGTCGTTGACATCCTTAAACTGTATCACCTCCTCGATTTCGGTGATATTGGGGTTGAAAAGACTCAGGCTCTGGTCGAAAATATTGTAAACGCCTTTAAAGTCGGGGCCATTGTTGATGGGCCAACTTAACGGTCGTACTTTTATCAAAAGTTGTTTTTCAATATCGTCAAGCAGGTCGAAGGTGTCGTTCGAGGGGCGATCCATCTTGTTGATAAAGACAATCACCGGTGTTTTACGCATCCGGCAAACGTTCATCAGTTTTTCGGTTTGCGGCTCAACCCCTTTGGCGGCATCAATAACAATAATCACACTGTCAACAGCCGTAAGCGTTCTGAAGGTATCTTCCTGAAAATCCTGGTGACCGGGTGTATCGAGAATGTTGATTTTGTAGCCATCGTATTCGAACCCCATCACCGATGTTGCCACCGAAATACCGCGTTGCCGTTCAATCTCCATAAAGTCGGAGGTGGCTCCCTTCTTGATTTTATTGCTTTTTACTGCTCCGGCAGTGCGAATAGCCCCGCCGAAAAGCAGCAGTTTTTCAGTCAGTGTGGTTTTACCGGCATCGGGGTGACTGACAATCCCGAAGGTGCGGCGGCGTAATATTTCTTCTTTGAAATGCATGACAACGATTTGAGGGCGCAAAATTAGCCAATTTTCGCCATTATCAAAAAGTTACCAAGCTTGATTTGAACCCGTTCTCAATCAATAATTTCGCCGGGGCTGTTGTCGATATTTGTTTTATCGGTTGATGAATTGCTGTTGTGCTCCTTCTTTTCCAGCCAGTAATAAACGATTGGCAAAACCATCAAGGTTAGCATGGTCGAAGTGACCAATCCTCCAATCACAACGGTTGCCAGCGGCCGTTGCACTTCGGAGCCGGGACCCGAGTTGAAAGCCATTGGGATAAACCCGAGACTGGCAACCAGGGCAGTCATCAATACAGGGCGCAGGCGATCGGTTGCTCCATCGATGACCATTTGCCGCAACGGGCCTCCTTCCTTGCGCATTTCGTTCAGATGGTCAATCAGCACGATCCCGTTCAGCACAGCTACCCCAAAAAGCGCAACAAAGCCTATGCTGGCCGATATCGAGAGGTACATGCCGCGCAGCCACAAAAAGAGTACACCGCCCGACAATGCAAATGGCAAGTTCAAAAATATCATCAACGCATACCTGATTTTTCCGAAATTGAGATACATCAATCCGATGATAATGAATAGCGACAAAGGTACCACCAACATCAGATGGTTCATGGCCCGTTGCTGGTTTTCGAATGTGCCGCCGTACTCGATAAAATAGCCTGGTGGAATTTTTACCTCTTGCCCGATGGCGCTTTGCAGGTTACTGACATAGGTACCAATATCGATATGCTGGATATTGATACCGACAATCAGGCGGCGCCAGCCATTCTCCCGTTGGATTTCACGCGGCCCTTCCTGGGCAACAATGTGGCTCACCCGTTTCAGCGGAATATAATTGCCGTTGGGCAGATGAACAGGCACTTCCTGAATATCTTGCAGTTTCGAACGGATATCTTCAGGATAGCGAACCGTAATATTGAAACGTCGTTGCCCTTCGTACAGCTGTCCGGCAATCCTACCGCCAATCCCGGCTTCGATAACCATTTGTACATCGTCGACATTTAATCCGAACGAAGCTACTGCTTCCCGATCGATTTCGATAGTGAGATAGGGCTGTCCAATTGGTTCTTCGACAAAATGGTTGGCTGTGCCTTGCTGTTTCAACACCAAATCGGAGATGGCATGGCCTATTCTTTTCAGTTCATCCAAATCTTCGCCAAACACTTTCACGGCCAAATCCGATTTCACCCCGCTGGTCAATTCATCAACGCGCATGGCAATAGGCTGGGTAAAGTTATAAACCAGGCCGGGCTCTGTTTTCAGAAAAGGCTCTATCTGTCGGATAATATCTTCTTTGGTTATCCCTTTACGCCACTCTTTCGGGTTTTTAAGCACTATCCAAACATCGGTTTGATGAACACCCATCCAATCGTTGGCCAAATCGGAACGTCCGGTTTTGGGCACGACTGTCCTGATTTCAGGAATATTGGCTACCAGTTTGCCGGCCAGCCAGTTGGCGTTTTCAAGCGATTCATCCAGGGTTACCGATGGCATCCGAACCTGCTCAACCAGAATGGATCCTTCATCCAGTTCCGGAAGAAATTCACTTCCCAACCTCGACATGATGACAAGTGAAAGGACAAAAAGCACCAATGCCGAAAGGCCGACAAATAATTTCTTTTCGAGGTAACGGGTCAGATTGGCTTTGTACAGCGGGGTGATAAATTCGATAATATAGTTACGGCGAACTTTTACTCCTTTGCGCATAATAATGGACGAGATAGCCGGTACAAAAATCAGGGCCAGAAGTAACGACCCCAGCACCGCTGCGGCAACGGTAATGGCCATTGGCCGGTATAGAATACCCTCCATTCCGCTGAAAGTCATAATGGGTACATAAACCATCAGGATAATCAGCACCCCGTAAAAGATGGGGCGAACCACTTGCTGCGAAGCTTTAATAATAACGCTATCCTTGTCGTGATGTTGGTCGTGCTTCAACCGATGGACTATATTTTCGACCATCACGACCGAACCGTCAACGACCATCCCAAAGTCGATGGCCCCGAGGCTCATCAGGTTGGCTGCCAGCCCAAATTCACGCATCCCGATAAAGGCAAACAGCATCGAGAAAGGAATGACCATAGCTACAATCAGTGCTCCCGATATTTCGCCCAGCAACAGCAGCAACACGGCAATGACCAGAAAACCTCCTTCGAGCAGGTTGGTCGAAATGGTGCCGGTGGTGCGGTCAATCAAATCCGATTGGTCGTAAAACTTTTCAATGGTAACCCCCTTCGGTAAATTTTTGTTGATAGTAGTAATCTTTTCTTCAATCTGTTGAATCACTTCGCGGCCATTGCCTCCACGCAGCATCATAACAATCCCGGTCACTACTTCTCCCTTTCCGTCCTGTGAGACGCCCCCCTGACGAATTTCGCTGCTCAGCCTGATTTCAGCGACATCTTTGATAAAGATTGGTTTGTTGTTGATGTTGGTGACAATAATATTTTGAATATCGTCGATGCGGTTGATTTGTCCAAAGCCGCGGATGATATATTGCTCCCGGTTGTGTTCAAGATAGTTGCCTCCCGAAACACTGTTGTTGCTGGCTATGGCGTCGATAATCGATTTGATGCCAATGTTATAGGTTCTTAACCTTTCAGGAATCACTACCACTTCGTATTGCTTTACAAATCCACCGAATGAATTGATCTCAGTTACCCCTTTTACGATTTTCAACTGAGGGGCAATTATCCAGTCCTGAATCTCCCGAAGTTCCGAAAGTGAGTAGTTTCCTCCACTGACGGTATATTGATAAATTTCGCCCAATGCAGTCGAAATAGGGCCCAACTGCGACGCTGAAACATCGGGTGGCAACTCATCAGAAATCGATTGCAACCGTTGGCTTACCATCTGACGGGCAAAATAGATATCGGTCCCCTCTTCAAACTCGACTGTAACGGCCGAAAGAGCAAATTGTGAAATGGAACGTACCTGTTTTACATCCGGTAGCCCGTTCATGGCTGTTTCAATCGGGTAACTTACCAGTTTCTCGACATCATAAGGCGAATAACGACCAGCTTTGGTAATGACCAGCACCTGCACCGGAGTGACATCAGGCAGCGAGTTAATGGGCAGTTTCAGCAGTGACGAAACTCCGGCAAAAGCCATCAGCAGCACCAGGGCTAGCGCTACATACTTCTGACGGACACTAAATTCAATAATCTTGTTCAGCATAACTGTAAGATTTCAATGGGGTTATTCTTCTGCAATCTGCTCGTATCTCGACAGTGCTTTCAGACTGAAAACCTGCGAAATGGCAATCTCTTCACCCTTTTCAACTCCTGTATCAACTACGGCGAGCCGCCCGCGGATGGCTTTGATGGTAATTTTTCGTTGCTCGTATGACGAAGGGGTCACTTTTACAAAAAGTATCGGATCGTTGCCATCGTAAGTAAGTGCATCTACCGGAACGGCAATTTGTTCCGTAAGTGTCGATGTTTTAATTTCCAGTTTGACATTTTCGCCCGGCTTTGGCCATCCGTTTCTTGTGGCTATCACAATGTTGGCCACTACCGAACGGTTGTTTTCATCGAGCCCCGGGTTGATAGATGAAACTTGTGCCACAATCGGGTTGCTGTCACTCTGCCTTTGGCCAATCCACACCGAATCGCCAACCGAAACAAGCACTGCATCTTCGGGCGAGAGGTAGCCTTTGATTTGGACCTCTCCGAGGTCGACTATACGAGCCAGCTTCTGCAAGGCATCGACAGCCTGCCCCAGTTCTACTTCGCGGTTGTCGAGCATCCCGCTTACCGGAGCATGAATCTTTAAGGTGGGGTCGATATTTTCAGCATTTCGCATAGCCGATATTTCGCTTTCGCCAACACCGATGGCTTTCAGTTTCGCGTAGGCGGCAATAACCGAAGCCGATGCACGTTGATAGTCGGTCTTGGCCCTGTCGAGTTCGCTTTCCGAACTGATGGTTTGCTTTACCAGTTGCTCAAGCCGCTCCATGCGTTTCGACTGAAATTTATCTTCGGCAACAGCCTGAAGATATTCTGAGACCATACTCCCAAATTCCAGACTTTCAATTCGAAACAATTCCGCCCCTTTTTGAACCTGATGGCCATCGTTTACCCGAATTGCCGAAATACGGCCATTGATGGGGGTGCTGATAATGGCAACATGACCGGCTGCCGGAAAGACAATTCCCGATGCAGATAGGGTAAACTTTTGCAACTCGCTGGTCACCATTGCGGTTTCGATATTGAGTTGTTTTATCTCCTCGTCTGTCAGCCGGATAACTGCCTTCGCCTGGCTTTCGGCTTGAATGGAAGGTGGAATATCGGTAATGGAAGTTGGCTGTCCGACAGCAGGTTCACTCTTTTTTCCGTGGCACGACGAAAGCCCCAAAATGGTTGAGGCAATAAAGAGGTAAATGGCCATTTTCTTCATGATGTTGGAATTTGGGTTGCGTGGATCAATAAACAAGTTGCCGATTCAGATATATTTCAAGATGGGCTAACTGGATGTAATAGTCGCGAAGGGCGACCAGATAGCGTTGTTGGCTGCGCAGATAGGCCTGTTGTGAACTGATAAGGTTGAGCAGGTCAATCTCGCCCAGTCGGTAGGCTTCCAGTGCCAGCGCGTGTAGCTTTTCGGCTTTCGCCTGGATGGTCTCGCGATAGCGTGTTACAGTCGATTTACTGGTCGAATAGCTGTGCCAGGCTTTTTCGATCTCTTCTTTCATCGTGAGCTCAATCGATTTTTGTCGATATAGCATCTCTTGCCTGCGTGCCATGGCCATCTGTGTCGCCCCTCTTTGTTCGAACGGAAACCATACCGGCAGCGTGATGCCGATTTCAAACCCGTTGTAGTGGTACCCCGTACCATAATCTTGTTGGTAATAGTTGAGCCTCAGGTCGGGCAGATAATTGCTTCGGGCCTCTTTGAGTTGGTAGTTGCCTGCACTGATATCGAAAGCCGCTGCCATGTAATCGGGCTGACTGTTTAGCTCTTCCAGGGTTTCTATTTGTGCGATGCCGATATCGTTGGTGTGCAGCGTATCCGGGAATACAATATCATAATGTTGCTCTTCGCTATCCATCCCAATCAGTTTGAACAATCCGTAGCGGGCCTGATGGATGATGTTTTCCGCTTCATCAAGGTCGTTTTGCGATTCGGCCAATTGCAACTCGGCATTGGTCAGGTCGATACCGTTGCCCATGCCGGTCTCGAATTTCGAATAGACCGCATTGTACAGGTTCTGCGCCAGTTTAATTTGCTGTTCCCTCAGTTGCTTGAGGTGTTGTCCGTAAATCACTTCGATATACTTCTCTTTCACTTTGGACTGAATCTCCCTTTCGGCCGATACCACCCTCAGTTGCATCCCTTTTCTCTCTTCCGATACCGATTTAAGCCGGTAATAGGTGGTCAGCGGAAAATCGACCGACTGCGAAATGGTCCATCGTTTCTCGTCGAAAGGCTTAATCTCCAGATGGTTTATCCCCTCCTTAAAGTAGGAAAGCTCGGGGGCCGAAATGCCGGTCATGGTACGCCAGCTCTGCTCTTTTTGTACCAGTTGCGCTTTCAGTTGATTGATTTCGCTGTTTTTTTGCTGAGCCATTTTTACAGCCCCTTCAATGGTCAGTAGATTGTTTTGCCCGCTGACACTCCCTGTGGCAAACATCAGTAAAGCCAGTAGTCGTGTAATTATTGTTCTTTTTTTCATATCGATGGAAGGCCGACAGCTATTTAGCCGGTTGATGTGGATAAGTTATGAATATTGAAGGAGCTATCCAACGCTTTGCTGCAATATTCATTCTAAATTGAGCAACTAATCAACACGATTTCAGTCGTGATTGTTCAGTTTTATGTTGAATTATTTTTACCTGCCAATATTATTTTTCTTTTAGATTGCCAATCTAACATTCAAAATTTATCTATTTTCAACCCCGGTTATCATCTACAATCAAGTAATCAACACAACTGAACAATGAAAAGAAGAAATTTTTTACAGGCATCGGCTGTTGCGGCTACTGCTACCGTAACTACTGCCGGTCAGGCTATGGCTTCATCAACATCTGCCAACGTTGATAAAGAGATTTACGAATTGAGGGTCTATCATTTTAAAAACGGAGGGGGCAAATCGGCTGTCGATAAACTCTATACCGAAGCGCTGATTCCTTTTATGAATCGAAACGGGGTGAAAGTAGGCGCCTTTGGCGAATATAGCCTTACCGAACCGCCAACAGTATATTTTCTGCTGGTTTATCCGTCAATATCGGAATATTATCGTATCAAGAATGATATTTGGAACGACAAAACTTTTGCCGAAGCATCGAAAACCTATTTCGATAAATCGGCCGAGCAAGGTGTTTATACCCGTTTCGAAACCTGGCTGCTCGAAGCGTTCGATGCCATTCCACGTTTCCGTCAACCCGATAAAAGCCGGGGATTAATCGAAATGCGCCTCTATGAAAGCAACAACGAAGAGGCTGGCCAGCGAAAGATTAAGATGTTCAACAACGAGGAGATTGCCCTGTTCGACCAATGCGGCTTGCATAGCCTGATGTTCGGTGAAATCCTTGCCGGTCCGCAAATGCCGGCCCTGGCTTATATGCTTTGGTTCGACGATATGAAGCAGCGCGAGGCCAACTGGAAAAAATTTGTCGACAGCAACGAGTGGAATACAATGAAGGATAAACCTGAATATGCCAATACGGTCAGTCGGGTCAACCGTATCTTTTTGGTTCCGCTCGATTATTCACAAATCTGACCGATCAATCAAAAAACTGCCCTCCGGGGCAGCTTTTTTTTATAAAGGTTTCGAGAGACTGATTTGTTCGCGCACTTTTTTATAAAACAGCCAGTCGAATTTGCGCAAAAACCTGTCGGCTGCCTGTGCCCCGCGGACAAAGAGATCGATTTTGTCCTTATCCGAAATGGCAAAGTTGAGCCAGTCGTGGTGGCCAATATCGATCTTCTCGATAAGCTGTTTAAAATCCGGATTCTTTAGTATAAAGTCGTAATCGTGCAGGTGCCTGATGGTATTGAACATGGCCCCGAAAAGTTGCAATGGTTTTTCCACCTTATTGGCTTTGTTGCGATTGTCGCCCAAACGTACCCCAAAGGTGGGCATACGTGGAACATTGTACAGGTTGTGGAAAATATCGATAGGAAAGTTTGATAAGATCCCACCGTCGACCATACTCACTTCACGGGGCAGTTTGCCACAAAATCCTGCCAGCTCGTCCCATTTTTGTTGAGCCAAATCGCCCTGCGGAATGCTTTTAATCACCATGGGGCTGAAGAAGTAGGGGATTGACATCGATGCACGAACATAGATGGCCGGATTGACCTCTTCAGGTTTGGGCCAATAGAGCGATGACATCTTCGGAAATTCCACCTTGGTTTCGGTGGTAAGGTCGGAGGCTACAATGGCCAGACGCGGCTTTAACCCTTCGGTCGTTTTGGGAATGCCCTCCCTGATTTTCAGGTCGGAGGGTAGCGTGCCAAATTGCTTTTCGAGTTCCGATTGGGTGGTGATATTGTTTTGCTTTAAAAATGCTGAGAGCCACTTCAGGAAATCGTTGCCCGGGTTTAACCCCAAATCTTCGTTTATCTCGTCGATAACCTGTAGCCCTTTCCAGGCCAGCTTAACCGGTTTGGCCTTGTCGACCAGCGCTTTGATAAAATCCCTCGAATCGCTGTTGCCATCGACAAAATCGTAGAGATTCTTATTGACCAGCATCTCGATCACCTTCTCCGATTTGGGTTGCGAAATGTCGCCCAACCCGGCCAGCAACATCGCGTTGATTGAGCCTGCCGAGGTGCCTGCCAGACTGAAAAACCGCAGCCCCATTTGTTCGAGTACAAAAGTGTAGCCAATCAGCGCAACACCCAGCACGCCGCCACCCTCCTGAACCAGTTCGATATATTGGTTTCCCGCGCTGTCGAGCAGGTCAGAAAATGGCTTCCGGTCAATTTGGTCACTTCTAAGTTGAGCAACTATCTTTTCGACCGCTTTGTTTTGTGTAAAATCGGTTATCTGCATCGGGGTTGTTGTTAAAGGGTTAGCCATTCAAAGTGCTGTAATCGATAAACCCCGCACTGATGGAGTTGATTTTACGTTTCAATACCGCTACACCCAATCCCTCGCGGCTGCCCGAGATATTGGTATTGCCTTCCACGGTAGTGATATAGCCGTCGCCAACGGCTGTGACCATGCCGGTATGCCCTTTCCAGTTGCCATGATTGATAATGAAAACATCGCCCGGCTTGACCAGCGAAGGATTGTTGGTCGCCTGTCGTGCCGTCGTTTTACGCCCCTTGGTATCGCTCCAGTGGGTCATACACGAACCGGTACGGGGCAACAGGTTTTGAAGATGGAGCGCTTGGGCAGCTTCATCGAAACACCAGTAGACAAACGAAGCACACCAGGGGTCGCCCGGAGAGCAGCCTGCCCGTTTCAGATAGGCTTCAACCTGAGGCCCCCGGTTCGAACCGGGGGGATCTTCCAAAACCCCAATCTGGCTTTTCGCTATTTGCAGTGCCTTGGCTACCACTGCCGAAGGTTGATATGCCGGGTCGGGAACCCCAACCGGAACCGAGAAGAGTACCGACCAGGTGATAGCGCCTACTTTGCCATCGATCAGTAAAGGTATGCCGTTGGCATCGCGCGACAACGCCTGAAAATCTTTCACGGCGGTTTCCGTATAAGTGCCAAAATCGCCATCGATATCGAGCGGTCCAAAGCCCTTAACGACCAGTTGTTGCTGAATGAGCTTTACCACCTCCAGATCCTTTTCTCCTTTTTTGATGATTCGTCCGGGATAGTCCATAGGAATTGATTTTAATGGTAAATACTGAATGGGTGATTTTACCTTCCAAGTTACGACAGAATGCGGTCGAAGTCAATAGCCTCGGCATGTACCCGCCTGACAATTTTGCCGGGTCAAAATAAATGGGCTACCCAACCATTGTCATCAACGCGACAATCCTATTTTACTATATTTATGCCCGATAAAAAGGGCGCCTGTATCGAAGGCTGTTTGTAAAAAATAATGAATATGAATGAGTTGGTATCTTTTTCTTTGCTCTGCTTTACCTCTTTTTTTACGCTGATTAACCCACTGGGCTCAATGCCCATTTTTATGACCATGACATCGGAACTGACCCGCGAAGAACGCAAACGTACCGCGTGGAAAGCCTCGATTGTAGCCTTTTTCGCCATCGCTTTTTTTGCCTTAACCGGTCAACTGCTCTTCCGTTTCTTTGGCATCTCGGTCAACAGTCTGCGCATTGTGGGTGGTGTTATCTTTTTTATGATGGGAATGGATATGCTTCAGGCTCGTTTGGTGGGACTAAAAGTGGCCCGTGATGAGGTGAAAAGCTATATCAGCGATATCTCCATCACCCCGTTGGCCATCCCGATGATATGCGGCCCGGGGGCCATTACCAATGCCATTGTACTGATGGAGGATGCGGTCTCTATTCCGATGAAAATGGTGCTAATGGGTTCCATCATGTTGGTGTTGCTGCTGAATTACTTCACGCTCTACAGCTCTTCCCGAATCATCAAGCTGCTTGGCCCTACCGGGAACAATGTGCTGCTCAGGCTTATGGGGTTAATTGTGATGGTGATTGCCGTAGAGTTTTTCTTCAGCGGGTTGAAACCCATAGTATTGGATATGTTTCCGAACAGATAATTTTTGAGTGGCGAGTGATGTGTGAACGGTGATGTGTATACAGTGATGAAAAACCTGTCTATTGTCTTTTAAACTTCTGCCTTCTTCATATACCCTGCCACCAATACAACATAAAAAAACCGGTTAGCATTACACTAACCGGTCTTTTTATGTTGACAACCGGGCGACTAATTCAAGCCACGGTTTTTCAATAGTGGCTCAATACCCGGTTCCTTCCCGCGGAAATTGAGATAAAGTTTCATCGCTTCGTCGGTACCGCCACGTTCGAGTACATTGGTGCGGAACGATTTGGCTACTGCCGGATTAAAGATGTCGCCAGTCTCCTTGAAGGCTTCAAAGGCATCGGCATCGAGTACTTCGGCCCAAACATAGCTGTAGTAACCGCTCGAATACCCCCCCGAGAAGATATGGGCAAAATAGGTGGAACGATAGCGTGGAATGATTTCGCTAATCAATCCGGCTTTATCCATCGAAGCCTTTTCGAATGCCGTCACATCTATCGAGTCACCTTTGGTAAGGGTATGGTAATCCATATCGAGGATGGCTGCCGCAATAAACTCGGTAGTGGCAAAACCCTGATTGAACTTGCCTGCTTTCTCCAGCTTGTCGACCAAAGTCTGCGGAATCACTTCGCCGGTTTGGTAATGTTTGGCATACATCTTCAGCACTTCGGGTTGCGGTGCCCAGTGTTCCATAATCTGCGAAGGCAGTTCCACGAAGTCGCGGGCAACATTGGTGCCTGCCAGGCTCTTGTAGCGGCACTGCGACAATAACCCGTGCAGCCCGTGGCCAAACTCGTGGAAAAGGGTCTCCACTTCGTCGTACGACAGCAGCGCCGGTTTGTCACCTGTGGGTTTCGAGAAGTTGCAAGTAATCGATACCACGGGACGAACGTTTTCTCCTTTTTCGTTGTAATATTGCTCACGATAGTTGGTCATCCAGGCCCCGCCGGCTTTCGATGCACGGGGGTGGTAATCCATATAGAGGATACCAATCAGTGAGCCGTCGCCATCTTTCACTTCAAATACTTCGCATTCGGGGTGGAAGAGGGGCATATTCTCCAAGCGGGTAAAGGTGAGGCCATAGAGTTTACCTGCTACGGCAAAAGCGCCATCGCGTACATTGTTCAACTCAAAATAGGGGCGAATCTGCTCTTCGTCGAGGTCGTATTTGGCTTTGCGTACTTTTTCTGAATAGTACCACCAGTCCCAGCTTTCGAGTTTGAATTTGCCCCCTTCTTTATCGATCATCTCCTGCATATCTTTGGCCTCTTCCTTGGCACGTTTCAATGCCGGAGTCCATACTTTGCCCATCAGATCATATACATTTTCAGGGTTCTTCGCCATACAATCGTCAAGCAAGAACGACGACCAGCTGTCGTAGCCCATGATGTTGGCTTTCTGCAACCTCAGGTTGACCATCTGATTGATAACTCCTTTGTTGTCGTATTCATTATTGTTGTTGCCACGATTATACATCGCTTTGTAGAGGATTTCACGCAGGTCGCGTTTTTCGGAGTAGGTGAGGAATGGTATCCAGCTGGGTTTCTGTAAGGTGAAAACCCATTTACTTTCCATTCCGGCTGCTTTGGCTTCTTCGGCGGCAGCGGCCACAACCGATTCGGGCAGACCGGCCAAATCTTCGCTTTTCTCGATAACCAGTTTGAAGTTATTGGTTTCGGCCAGCATGTTGTTGCCAAATTTCAGGCTGAGCAGCGACAGTTGTTCGTTGATCTTCTTCAGCGCCTCTTTCTTGTCGGCCGGAAGGTTGGCCCCGCCACGCACAAACCGTTTGTAGGTCTCATCGAGCAGACGTGCCTGTTCGGGAGTGAGGTTCAGACTGCTTTTCTGATCGTAAACTGCTTTTACCCTCGCGAAGAGTTGCTCGTTCAGATTGATGGCATCGCCATGCTGCGACATCATAGGGGCTATCTGCTCGGCCAAATGGTCGATAGAGTCGTTGGTGTTGGCCTCTTTGATGTTGAAAAAGACAATGTTGACCCGTGTCAGCAGGTCACCGCTCTTCTCCAGTGCCTCAATGGTATTGGCAAAGGTGGGGGCATCGCCATTGGTCACAATCTTGTCGATCTCGGCATTGTGTTGCCTGATACCTTCTTCGACAGCCGGAAGATAATCCTTGTTCTGGATCTTGTCAAACGGCGGAACATCGAAAGGGGTGTTGTACGTAGCTAAAAATGGGTTCATAACAATCTCTTTTTGCGGTGCTGTTGCACACGAGGTGACCATCGCGGCAGCAGCAAACAATAAAATAATCCTCTTCACGATTTGACATTTAATGGGTTATACATGCAGTTCCCCTTTTTCAGGGTAAGAAGCGCAAACTTAATCAATTGGTTACAATTTTTACATGACATTTGCAGTTAATTCATTCCGAATGATGGTCTGTTGTATGTAAAGATTATAAATTGGCCTGTGACCCCGCCGCATTCGGCAGAGCTGCCAATAAATTTTTATTTTTGAATGATAAACGAACAATTTTTACAATCCAAAAATAGGTCAACCATGAAAAATTTGATAACGGGATTGGTGGCATTGCTCTCTCTTGTTGCCTGTGTGCCGGGAGGAAATGTAAAACAGGCTATCGATCCAAAAGGTTTTGAACAATCGGTCGAGGGGAAGCAGGTGGCCCTCTACACCCTGAAAAACAGAAACGGCCTCTCGATGTGCGTGACCAACTATGGGGCACGTATCGTTTCGCTGATGGCCCCCGATAAAAATGGAAAGATGGAAGATGTGGTACTGGGGTTCGACAGTCTGGATAACTATCTGAACCTGAAAAATAATTACGGGGCAGCCATTGGCCGTTATGCCAACCGTATTGCCAACGCTACCTTCTCCCTGGGCGATATAGAATACAAACTGGCCCCCAACAACGGGCCCAATACCTTGCATGGCGGGGTGGTGGGCTTTAACTCGAAAGTGTGGGATGTCGTGCAGAAATCACCTGCCGAACTGGAGCTCTCGCTGGTCTCGCCCGATATGGAAGAGGGGTTCCCCGGCGAACTAAAAGTGGTGATGAGCTACACGCTGACCGACAACAACGAACTGGTCATCAAATATTCGGCTACCACCGACAAGCAGACCATCTGTAACCTGACCAACCACTCCTATTTCAACCTGCACGGGGCAGGCAACGGCGATGTGCTCGACCATCTGCTCTATGTCAATGCCGATGCCATCACCCCGGTCGATTCGGTACTGATTCCTACCGGCGAAATCAGGGATGTTACCGGTACACCGTTCGATTTCCGCACCCCTACCGCCATCGGTGCCCGCATCGGTGCCGACGATACCCAGCTGAAAATTGCCAACGGCTACGACCATAACTTTGTGCTGAACAACAACGATAAAGAGGTGATACTGGCTGCCTCGATCTACGAACCGGTCAGCGGGCGACTGATGGAGGTCTTTACCGATCAGCCCGGCATCCAGATTTATGGTGGCAACTTCCTCGATGGTAAAGTGCCCGGAAAAGCCGGTAAGCCTTATCCGTTCCGCTCGGCCATCTGTATGGAGACCCAGTTTTTCCCCGATTCGCCCAATCAACCCGAGTTCCCGTCGGTAATTCTGAATCCGGGCGAAACGTATACCCATACCTGTATTTATAAATTCTCGGTGAAGTAGGGAAAGCTATGAACAGTGGTCAGTGAATAGAGGACAGTGGACAGCAGACAGCAGACAGCAGACAGCAGACAGCAGGCATCACTGTTCACTCACCACTGTTCACTCACCACTGTTCACTCACCACTCACCACTCACCACTGTTCACTCACCCCCTGCTGCCAAAGAGCAAAATCATTACTCCGGCCAGGATGCCTGCCAACAACCAGGCCTTCTGCCGGATATTTTTTTCGTGAAAAACCAAAGCCCCCAATGTAAAGGAGATAACCACCCCGCTGCGGCGTAGTGCCGAAATCACCGAAATCAGCGACCCTTCGTACGAGATGGCATAGAAATAGAGAAAATCGGCAATACAGAGAAAGAGTGCAATCATCGGGATGCTCCGGCGCCAGACAAACGGCGTCGATTGGGCCCGTTGCGGGTACCAGAGCAGCAGCAATACCGGCAGCAGCATCGCCACCTGATAGATGGTCGACCAGCTCTGTACGGCCATCCGGTCGAAATGGCGGATAAGAAACTTGTCGTACAATCCGCTGATGCCTCCCAGCAGCGTGCCCGCCAGCAGAAAATAGACCCATTTGTTGCTGCGAAAGTGAATCCCCTCCGATTTCCCGGCTACCGAAAAGAGATAGAAAAAGAGCAGTGTTACCACGATGCCAACCCATTGCCACAGGGTCAGCCGTTCTGCAAAAATCAGGATAGCCCCGGCCAGTGTCCAGAGCGGACCGGTAGCCCGTACCGGCGAAACAATGGTCAGTGGCAGGTGTTTTACCGCGAAAAAGGTAAGCATCCACGAAGCGGTAACGATTATCGCTTTCAGAAAGATAAAGCCATGCGACCGGATATCGATAACAGGGACATAGAAAAGCGACCCTTCGAGCCACTGCGGCTGCACCACCGAGAGTATCATCAGCGGGGCAAAGATTATGGCGCTGGTCAGTGTCGAGAAGAAGAGCACCGGGATAACGGCATTCTTGTCGAGCGACAGCTTTTTAAAGAGGTCGTAAGTGCCGAGGAACACGGCCGATATCACTGCAAAAAGAGCCCACATGGTATGCTGAATATTTGAGCCAAAGTAAATATAAAGAGGTGTGAATCGTTCATTTTCCAAATTATCAGTTTGTTAAATCGATTTCGACCATGACTGTCTTCCGGTAAAGACTTCACATCCCCATTTATAATGAGTCGAAAAGATAAAAACCATTAGTTATTGGGATTTTAGCAGGCATTTCAGCTTGGTAGCTTTGTCGCCGTATAATTAACTCGAATAAAGGATGAGAACCCTTCTTTTTTTATTGTCCATAACCCTTCTTGGCGGTGTGGCTGAAACGATGGCACAGTGCCAGATCTCCGGTAATATAATCGATACGGCCAACGAACCACTGGCCTACGCGCATATCGTGCTTGAAAGCCAGCGGGATAAATCGTAAATCGTCGCGATGACCGATGATAAAGGCTTCTTTTGCATCACTGAGATTTCAACGGGCGACTATCTGTTACTGGTCAGCAGGGTAGGGAGTGAACCCTATTCTACCCGGGTGAATATTACTGCCGACGATGTGACAATCAACTTGAACGATATCAGAATCAACGTCTCCAATACGAAACTATCGGAAATTGTTGTGATAGGCGATGCCCACGTGAGCGAGATTAAACCGTCGGCAATCAAATATAAAACCAGTTCGCTCATTTCGGAAGCAGGAGGCACCGCGGGCGATATTCTAAAAAATATGCCTTCGGTGGCTATGGGGGGCAGTCCGGGCCACAACCGCGATATTCGCTTTCGCGGATTGGGAAATGCTTATACAAAAGTATTAATCAATGGCCGTGAGATTGGCTTGAGCGGAAATAACCGCGAAACCATACTCGATCAAATTCCTGCAGCCAGTATCAGCCATATTGAGATAGTTGCTGTTCCGGGTGCTGAGCAAAACGCCGAAGGCATCAACGGAATAGTTAATATTGTACTGAAAGATAGTGGCAATTATGGCCTGCACGGTAAGGCTGAGGCCTTAACCGGTAACAATAAGAGTCTGGGAGGTGGAATCTCGTTGACCAACAAAACTGAAAAGGCAAACCTCTATGCACATTACGATTTTCTACAGCGCTCGCTCCCCAAAGTGAAAGATAAAGTGAAAACCGACCTGAAATCGGGCGTCGTTACACAGGTTGAAACGGCCCGCGAAGATGAGTCGAAAAGTTTTACCAATCACAATCTTAGAACAGGATTTGATTATTACCTGTTGCCCAAAACCAAATGGACCGGCGAATATATTATGGGATATCAACTCGAAGATAAGGAACGCACACTCGAATCGGTTAAGACCGATGCCAACGGCAAATTTAAATCGGCATCGCGTGAGCTGAAAACGGAGTATAAGCCCAATCAATACCATCAGTTTTATACTGCGTTGGAACACTCATTCGACAACAATTCAAAGCTTTATGGAAATATTACCCGTCAGTTGGAGGAGCAGGAAAAAGAGGAACGAAAAACAACCTACGCATTGACCAAAGATGGCGATTGGGCCAACTATCAACCCGCGTTCGAGAATAAATTTGAAAAGCAAAGCGGAAATAAAACCATCTGGAATGGCGGGATAACAAAATTAAACCTGGCCGGAAGCTTGCTCTCTTTGGGCTATTCCGGTTCACACGAATCACGAAAATTTGGCAGCACTACCGATAAATTCAGTTATGCCGATACGACCTGGAGCAGTACCAGTAACGGGCTCGATAATTTCAAGATTACCGAAACCAACCACGCCATCTTTGTTACCGATGAATATAACGTAGGTTCTTTCAGGCTAAAGGCCGGGTTGCGTTACGAATGGACCAATACGAAAGGCATTACCGGTGTCGACTCGATGAATGCTTCAAAATCATATCATCTTCTTTTACCGTCGGCTTCTGCCACTTACAATATCGATAAAACGCAATATGTGACCTTCAATTTCGGGCGACGCATCCGACGCCCGGGGTTCAAAGACCTTAATCCATACACCGAACAAAAGGAACCGGCCAAATTTTCGAAGGGAAACCCGGCACTCAAACCCGAAGTTGCCTGGGCTTACGAGATGGGCTATCTGAAAAATTTTAAGAAATTCAATGTCGGAGCC
>CAYOJD010000057.1:0-1453 GCA_964404205.1 uncultured Prolixibacteraceae bacterium | reverse complement strand
CAATGTCGGGGCCAACCTCTTTTACCGCGACATCAAAGATGTAATTCAAAAAACCATCTCTGAAGACGATAACGGAATTGTTACCGAGCAGCCCGAGAACACCGGTTCGGCCTATGTGATGGGTTACGAACTTATGGCTACAGTCAAACCTTTCGAAATTTGGCAACTTACAACCAGTTTCTCTCAATTCGATTCTCAGATAACCAGCGGGACCTATCAGGGCGATGCCCTGAGCGACCAATACAAATGGGCCGCAAAAATTATTACAGATCTGGCATTGCCCTACCAATGGAATATTCAGTTGGCAGGTAATGTGGTTGGCCCTAAAATGTCGGTTTCGAAAAGAGAAAATACAATTTGGTTTGCCGATCTGGGTGTCGAGAAAAAGATTTACGACAATGGCTCACTCACTTTTCGGATGACTGATATTTTTGGAAGCCTGAAAAAAGACAAAACGGAGATTACCGACAAGTCGACAACCTTTGAGTCGGAATATACCGATGGTCAACTTTTTATGCTTGGGTTAAGTTGGCGTTTTTAACGTTTTACGCTAAGTGGATGGTATAATTTGAGCGTAGTTTTGAGTTCGAAAAATCTGATTTAGCCAAAGAGTTATCTATCGTCGAATTTCATTTGTCGGCGGGCACCCTTTGGGTAGATTATTGAATCGTTAAAAAGTGTTTTAAACTATTTTCACCCACTGGTCGGGCGAGAAAACCTGGTGGTCGGGCGAACAGAAATAGAGATAAATATCTGCGGGTAAGGCTACTGAATCCGGCAGCGGATATGCCCACTGTCCATCGCCTCTGATTGCCCCGCACTCCACCGGCGCTCCGGCTTTCCCTTCCGACCGGGTTATCATCATCAGTTTGTCCTTCAATTGCAGGGGTGTCAGATAAGGGTCGTTTTCCCAATGGATAACCACCGTTTGGCCATCGCCGCCCTCGCGGGTAGCGGTTACCTTGCCGATAGCGGGCAACCTGCCCTCCGAGAAGCGGAGTTTGCTGCTATCGGTCAGTGTGCCGTCGAGACCGAAAGCGGCCATATTGGCTTTCAGAAAAAGATGATAGCCGCTGGTGGCGCTTCCCTCGGCCACACGGTTCCAGATCTGCCGAATCAGTGAATATTTGAATCCCGCGCAATAGTCGTTTACGGCCGTAAAACGGGCACGGTGCAACAACTGCTTTGCCGTCCAGTTTCCTTTCGACCGGTCGGGAGCCTTGCGGATATAGGTTTTGCCGTTGCGTTGTACAAATACAATCCCTTCGAGATTTCCCGAAACCATCTGACCCATAATTCCTTTTATTCGTGCCATAGTATGCTTTTTATTTGAGATGTTTCATTCGTGTATCTAAAATATATATTCTGTATTAAAAAAACAAATAAAATACACACAAGATACACACAAGATACACACAAGATACACACAAGATACACACAAGATACACACAAG
>CAYOJD010000056.1:0-20223 GCA_964404205.1 uncultured Prolixibacteraceae bacterium | reverse complement strand
TGTATTACCTGCACTAATACGAAGTTGGCCGTCACCCTCCGTTCATCAACAAATACCGCCCTCAGTTCTATATCCGTACACTGGATATCACTGGCGAGATCAACTTGCCTGAAGGAACTGAAATGGTTATGCCAGGTGACAACGTTACCATCACGGTAGAATTGATTTACCCGGTTGCCCTTAACCTCGGTCTTCGTTTCGCTATCCGCGAAGGTGGCCGTACCGTTGGTGCAGGTCAGGTTACTGAAATTCTTAAATAAGAAGCATATTCAGAATACTTTAAATAAAGTCCCGGACATATGTCCGGGACTCTATTTACGGATAAGCCAGCAGGGGCTCTGCTAAGTTCGACTCTTGGTATCCGACAATAATAATTATAAAAGAATTTTCATACAGATGAAATTGACTAATTATTTTAGTGAATCCTATAACGAACTCGTTCAGAAAGTCTCCTGGCCGACATGGAGCGAGTTGCGTGGTAGTGCTATCGTAGTAATGGTTGCTTCCTTAATAATCGCACTGTTGATCTTCTTCATCGATTTCTCATTCAGAGGGCTGATGAAAGTAGTATACAGTTTATTTTATTAATTTATTTCTTGGAGGTCCGTGATGAGCGAAAATCAACGTAAATGGTATGTTCTGAGAACCATCGGAGGAAAAGAGAAGAAGGTGAAGGAATATATCGAGAATGAGGTAGCTAATATGGGGCTTCAGGAGTTTGTTTCTCAAGTCTTAATCCCTACCGAAAAGGTCTATCAGATTCGCAACGGGAAAAAGGTGGCCAAAGAGCGCAACTTTTTTCCGGGATATGTGCTTATTGAAGCTTCATTGGTGGGCGAAATCGCCCATATGTTACGAAACATTACCAATGTTATCGGTTTTCTTGGCGACACCAAAGGGGGCGATCCTGTCCCGATGAGGCAGTCGGAAGTTAACCGTATACTGGGTAAGGTCGATGAGCTTCAGGAAAGCGGAGAAGAGTTTGATACACCATTTGTAGTAGGAGAGACAGTAAAAGTGACCGACGGGCCATTTAACGGTTTCAACGGAACCATTGAAGAAATCAATGTTGAGAAGAAGAAACTGAAAGTAATGGTTAAGATTTTCGGTCGTAAAACACCCTTGGAACTTAGCTTTATGCAAGTAGAAAAGGAGTAAAGTAATTTTTTTTATTAAACGTTATGGCTAAAGAAATTGCTGGATTTATCAAGTTACAGATCAAAGGTGGTGCAGCAAATCCCTCACCCCCGGTAGGCCCTGCTTTGGGTTCTAAAGGTGTGAACACCATGAAGTTCTGTAAGGCTTTCATTGCCAGAACCCAGCAACAGGCGGGTAAATTATTACCTGTTGTGATTACCGTTAACGGCGACAAGTCGTTCGCCTTTGTGGTGAAAACCCCGCCGGTAGCCATCCAGTTGATGGAAGCTTCGAAGGTCAAAAAAGGATCGGCTGAGCCTCATGTCAACAAAGTAGGATCGGTAACCTGGGAACAGGTGAAAGAGATTGCAGAAGTGAAGATGCCAGACCTCAACTGCTTCGATATTGAAGCAGCAATGAGCATGGTAGCCGGAACTGCAAGAAGTATGGGGATTACCGTAACAGGCAAATCACCGTTTAAAAACTAATTAAAGTTAGGTTGAAATGGCAAAAGTTACCAAGAATAAAAAAGCTGCATTGGAAAAACTCGAAGCCGGGAAAGTCTATGATTTGCACGAAGCTGCACAATTGGTTAAAGATATTTCTTTCACCAAGTTCGATGCTTCTGTCGATATAGATGTCAGGCTTGGAGTTGACCCTCGTAAAGCTAACCAGATGGTTCGTGGTGTTGTAACTTTGCCCCATGGTACCGGAAAAGAAGTGCGCGTACTTGCACTGGTCACTCCTGACAAGGAGGCCGAAGCAACTGAAGCGGGCGCCGATTTTGTTGGTTTGGACAATTTTATTGACAAAATCAAAGGTGGGTGGACTGATGTTGATGTCATCATCACCATGCCTCCGGTAATGGGAAAAGTTGGTGCGTTAGGACGTATCTTAGGGCCTCGCGGTCTTATGCCTAACCCCAAAAGCGGAACCGTGACTATGGAAGTCGGAAAAGCCATCAAAGAAGTTAAGATGGGTAAAATCGATTTCAAAGTTGACAAGTTCGGCATTGTACACACCTCCATTGGTAAAGTATCATTCGATCCACAAAAGCTTGTGGACAACGCAAGAGAGTTTGTACATACAATTCAGAAATTAAAACCCGCTGCTGCAAAAGGTACATACATTAAAAGTATTTATGTATCAAGTACCATGAGCCCCGGCATCCAGGTTGAGCCTAAAACTTGCCTCGATTAAGTAATATTAGTTGAAATGAAAAGATCAGATAAATTAGAGGTTATTGAACAATTGACCAATGAGATCAATTCATACAACCATTATTACCTTGCCGACATCTCGAACCTCAATGCTGAGGTAACGAGTGAGCTCAGAAGGCTTTGCAATAAGCGCGAAGTAAAACTGGTTGTAGTAAAGAACACTCTCCTCCGTAAGGCAATCGAGAATTCTCAGAAGAATTCGGAAGAACTTTACGATGTACTGAAAAACAATACATCTATCCTTTTGTCGAACACCGGCAATGTGCCAGCCAAACTCATCAAAGAGTTCAGCAAAAAGTACAAAAAACCGGTGCTGAAAGGCGCATACGTCGAAGAATGTGCGTATGTTGGCGAAAACCAGTTGGATGCATTGGTCGATGTAAAATCGAAAGAAGAGCTTATCGGCGGAATCATTGCCATGTTGCAGGCACCAGCGCAGAATGTTATTTCAGCACTCCAGTCAGGAGGCAATACCATTCACGGTGTCCTCAAAACCCTTGGCGAACGCGAAGCATAAGCAAACAAATTATCAGAGTTAAGAAAAAAGTAAAAATTAATATTTAAATCTCAAGTAAAATGGCAGATCTTAAAAAACTTGCAGAAGAACTTGTTAACCTGACTGTCAAAGAAGTTAACGAACTTGCAGGTATCCTCAAATCAGAATATGGTATCGAACCTGCAGCTGCTGCTGTAGCAGTTGCTGCACCTGCAGCCTCTGCTGAAGCTGATGAACCAGCTGAAAAAACTGAATTCGATGTAATCCTCAAATTCGGTGGACAGTCAAAACTCGCAGTTGTTAAATTGGTGAAAGACCTTACCGGACTTGGTTTGAAAGAAGCTAAGGAAGTCGTAGACAATGCACCGAAACCGATCAAAGAGAAAGTTTCTAAAGAAGAAGCTGAATCACTTAAAGCTCAACTTGAAGAAGCAGGAGCTGAAGTTGAAATCAAATAAGACTTTGACCAGTTTAACTGGGTTATATACGGTTTAGAATCCCGTCAAGGGATTCTAAGCCTTTTTATGTTTTTAGTTTTGGTTCCTTAATTTGGTAGATGATGTCCTCAAATAATGTAAATCAAAGGATTAGTTTTGCATCCACCCGAAGCAAATTTGAGTACCCCGATTTTTTGGAGGTGCAGATTAAATCTTTTAAAGAATTTTTCCAGTTGGGAACCTCTCCGGAAGACCGCCGAAATGAAGGTCTTTGCAAGGTTTTTCAGGAGAATTTCCCGATATCCGATACAAGAAACAACTTTGTCCTCGAATTTATCGACTATCAGGTCGATCCTCCGCGCTACAGCATCGAAGAGTGTATCGAAAGAGGTTTGACTTTCAGCGTGCCGCTGAAAGCGAAACTGAAACTATTCTGTACAGATCCGGAGCACGAGGATTTTGACACCGTCGTTCAGGATGTGTACCTCGGAACTGTTCCTTACATGACCCCGGCCGGATCGTTTGTGATCAACGGTGCCGAGCGTGTAGTGGTGTCGCAGCTCCACCGTTCTCCCGGCGTTTTCTTCGGACAAAGTGTTCATGCCAACGGTACAAAATTATATTCTGCACGAATTATCCCTTTCAAGGGATCATGGATCGAGTTTGCGACCGACATCAACAATGTGATGTTCGCCTATATCGACCGTAAAAAGAAATTACCGGTTACTACACTGTTACGTGCCATTGGATACGAAAGTGATAAAGATATCCTAGAAATTTTCGATCTGGCCGATGAAATCAAGATTTCCAAAACTGCACTCAAAAAGGTTGTCGGGCGCAGATTGGCTGCTCGCGTGTTGAAAACATGGGTGGAAGACTTTGTCGATGAAGATACCGGCGAAGTGGTTTCGATCGAACGTAATGAAGTGATTGTTGACCGTGAAGTGGTGATTGAAAATGATCATGTTGACGAAATACTGGAATCGGGCGCTAAAACAATCCTTTTACACAAGGAAGATGCCGGTACCGGAGATTTTGCCATTATTTACAATACACTGCAGAAAGACCCGTGTAACTCCGAAAAAGAGGCTGTCCTTCATATTTACAGGCAATTGCGGAATTCGGAACCACCAGATGAAGCTACGGCACGTGATGTCATCGAAAAGTTGTTCTTTTCTGAGGTCCGTTACGACCTTGGCGAAGTTGGCCGGTACCGTATCAATAAAAAACTCGGCCTTAATATAGAGATGACAACCCGCGTGTTGACCAATCAGGATATTATTGAGATTATTAAATATCTCATCCAGTTGGTTAACTCCAAAACTGATGTCGATGATATCGACCACTTGTCGAACCGCCGCGTACGTACAGTGGGCGAGCAGATGTTTGCACAGTTTGGCGTTGGTCTTGCCCGTATGGCTCGCACCATTCGCGAACGTATGAACGTGAGAGACAATGAGGTATTTACACCGATTGATCTAATCAATTCGAAGACACTGTCATCGGTCATTAACTCTTTCTTTGGAACAAATGCGTTGTCGCAGTTTATGGATCAGACCAATCCGCTGGCCGAAATGACCCACAAACGCCGTATGTCGGCTTTGGGGCCAGGCGGTCTCTCGCGTGAAAGGGCCGGATTCGAGGTGCGCGACGTTCACTATACCCATTACGGACGTCTTTGTCCGATTGAAACACCTGAAGGTCCGAATATCGGGCTGATCTCTTCGCTATGTGTCTTTGCCAAAATCACCGACCTTGGATTCATTTCAACCCCGTATCGTAAGGTTGATAGCGGGAAAGTTGATTTGAGCAACGACAATGTTATTTACTACACCGCTGAAGAAGAAGAAGGTAAAATAATTGCACAGGCAAATGCTCCTGTGGCTGAAGACGGTTCATTTGTCAATCCGAGGGTTAAGGCCCGATTGGATGCTGATTATCCGTTGGCCGGTAAAGAAGAAGCTAACCTGATGGATGTTGGTCCAAACCAGATTGCTTCGATAGCAGCATCATTGATTACATTCCTTGAACACGACGATGCCAACCGTGCATTGATGGGTTCAAACATGATGCGCCAGGCAGTTCCGCTGATGCGCCCGGAAGCGCCAATTGTTGGTACTGGTCTCGAAGGCAATATTGCCCGCGACGCCCGTATTAATATTGTTGCTGAAGGTCCCGGCGTTATCGACTTTGTCGATGCAACCAAAATCGTAGTTCGCTACGATATGACTGAAGAAGAACGTTACGTTAGTTTCGATCCTGAAACTAAAACGTACGAACTTCCGAAATATAAAAAGACCAACCAAGGAACATGTATTGACCTTAAACCAATGGTAGTTAAAGGCCAGCGCGTTGATAAAGGTTATATCATGACCGAAGGGTATGCAACATCGAAAGGTGAACTTGCTCTGGGGCGTAACCTGAAAGTTGCTTTTATGCCTTGGCAGGGTTACAACTACGAGGATGCTATCGTAATCAACGAGCGAATAGTTCGTGAAGATATTTTCACCTCCATTCACGTTGACGAATACTCGCTCGAGGTCCGTGATACCAAACGTGGCTCTGAAGAGTTCACTTCTGATATCCCGAACGTCAGTGAAGAAGCGACCAAAAACCTGGACGAAAACGGGTTGATTCGCATTGGCGCTGTAGTTAAACCGGGTGATATTTTGATAGGTAAGATTACTCCCAAAGGAGAATCAGACCCATCGCCCGAAGAAAAACTGCTCCGTGCCATTTTTGGAGACAAAGCTGGCGATGTGAAAGATGCCTCGTTGAAAGCTTCGCCATCATTGAATGGTGTGGTAATCGATAAAAAACTCTTCTCACGTGTAGTGAAAGAGAAAAAAGGTAAAGTGGCAACCAAACCGCTACTTGAGCAAATTGATCAGGAATTTGATAATGAAGCCAACCGTCTTCGCGAAATTCTGATCGACAAACTGTTCAATCTGGTAAATGGTAAAACTTCGCAAGGTGTTAAAGATTATTATAACGCCGACATCATTACCAAAGGCAACAAATTTACATTGAAGCAGTTGCAGGGAATCGATTATTTGACGGTAAATCCAGGCAAATGGACAACTGACAAGGATAAAAACGATATGATTTATGCTTTGGTGAACAATTTCATCATGAAGTATAAAGAAGCTGAAGCAGTTGCCCGCCGCAAACGTTACAATGTTACCATTGGCGATGAACTTCCGGCAGGTATTCTACAACTGGCAAAAGTTTATATTGCTAAAAAACGTAAACTGCAGATTGGTGATAAAATGGCCGGTCGTCACGGGAATAAAGGTATCGTATCGCGTATTGTGCGCGATGAAGATATGCCTTTCCTTGCCGATGGAACACCGGTCGATATTGTACTTAATCCACTTGGTGTACCATCGCGTATGAACCTTGGGCAGATTTACGAAACCGTTTTGGGTTGGGCCGGAAAAGAGCTTGGGCTTACTTTTGCTACTCCAATCTTCGATGGTGCTACACTCGATCAAATTACGGAGTACACCAATAAAGCCGGTGTTCCGCGATTCGGTACTACCCGTCTTTACGACGGCGAGTCAGGTGAACCATTCGACCAGCCCGCCACTGTAGGGGTTATCTACATGTTGAAACTGGGTCACATGGTTGAAGATAAGATGCATGCCCGTTCAATCGGTCCTTACTCGCTTATTACGCAACAGCCCCTCGGAGGTAAAGCACAGTTTGGTGGTCAGCGTTTTGGTGAAATGGAAGTTTGGGCACTCGAAGCATTTGGGGCATCAAACATCCTTCAGGAAATCCTGACTGTGAAATCGGATGACGTGATGGGACGTGCCAAAGCTTACGAAGCTATCGTCAAGGGCGATCCGCTTCCAACTCCTGGTATTCCAGAATCGCTCAACGTTTTGTTGCATGAGCTTCGCGGCCTTGGTTTAAGTGTAAACCTGGAATAGATAATATTCGGTCGGGCTATCTGCCCGGCCGGACTTTTGCATAAAATTTCAATTGATACTTTCAATTATTTCAATAGATTATGGCATTCAGACGAGATAACAAGGTTAAAAGTAATTTCTCCAAGATAAGCATCAGCCTTTCATCGCCGGAAGAAATTCTTGAACGCTCGCATGGCGAAGTGCTCAAACCTGAAACCATCAATTATCGCACCTATAAACCGGAACGCGATGGCCTCTTCTGCGAAAGGATATTCGGGCCTGTAAAGGATTACGAATGCCACTGCGGAAAGTACAAACGCATCCGTTACCGCGGTATTGTTTGCGACCGTTGCGGGGTTGAAGTAACCGAGAAAAAAGTCCGCCGTGAAAGGATGGGCCACATTTCTCTGGTTGTACCGGTGGTTCACATCTGGTACTTTAAATCTTTGCCAAATAAAATTGGTTATTTATTAGGCCTTCCTACCAAAAAACTCGATTCGATTATTTATTACGAACGTTTTGTCGTAATTAACCCAGGGATTAAACGCAATGATGGCGTTAAATATCTGGATTTCCTTACCGAAGAGGAATATATCGATATTTTGGAGTCGCTTCCAAAAGAAAATCAGATGCTTGAAGATGACCATCCCGATAAATTCATTGCCGATATGGGTGCCGAAGCGCTTTATAAGTTGCTCGAACGCATCGACCTCGATGAACTGTCGTACGATCTTCGCAATAAAGCCGGAAACGAAACCTCACAACAGCGTAAAAATGAGGCATTAAAACGTCTCCAGGTTGTTGAGGCTTTCCGTGCATCCAAAGGACGGAACAAGCCCGAATGGATGATTGTAAAAGTTGTCCCGGTTATTCCGCCGGATTTGCGCCCATTGGTGCCGTTGGATGGTGGCCGTTTTGCAACATCTGACCTGAATGACCTCTATCGCAGGGTTATCATTCGCAACAACCGTTTGAAACGGTTGATCGAAATTAAGGCTCCGGAAGTGATTCTCCGCAACGAGAAGCGTATGCTTCAGGAAGCCGTCGACTCACTGTTCGATAATAGTCGTAAATCCAATGCCGTAAAAACAGACAACAACCGTGCACTGAAATCACTTTCTGATTCGTTAAAAGGGAAACAAGGGCGCTTCCGTCAGAATTTGTTGGGTAAACGTGTCGATTATTCCGCTCGTTCGGTTATCGTCGTTGGTCCTAATCTGAAAATCCACGAATGTGGTATTCCTAAAGATATGGCAGCTGAACTTTACAAGCCATTTGTAATCAGAAAACTGATTGAACGTGGTATTGTGAAAACTGTAAAATCAGCTAAAAAAATTGTAGATCGTAAAGATCCGGTTGTTTGGGATATCCTCGAAAACGTGATGAAAGGACATCCGGTAATGTTAAACCGTGCTCCTACACTTCACCGTTTGTCGATTCAGGCTTTCCAGCCGGTTTTGGTTGAAGGGAAAGCAATTCGTTTGCACCCGCTTGTTTGTACCGGTTTTAACGCCGACTTCGACGGAGACCAGATGGCTGTTCACCTTCCGCTTGGCAATGCTGCTATTCTGGAAGCTCAATTGTTAATGCTTTCATCGCACAACTTGTTGAACCCGGCCAATGGTGCACCTATTACCGTTCCTTCTCAGGATATGGTTTTGGGTCTGTACTACATGACCAAACACCGCAAAGGAGCGAAAGGCGAAGGGCTTTCGTTCTATTCTCCCGAAGAGGCAATTATTGCTTACAACGAAGGGAAAGTTGATATGCATGCCATTGTGAACTGCAAAGTTCAGGATTTGGACGAAGATGGTAAGTTAGTTGTGAAAATGACCGAAACTACGCTTGGCCGTATCCTCTTCAACGAATATGTTCCAAAGGCAGCCGGATATATTAATAAGATTCTAACTAAGAAGGCATTACGCGATATTATTGCCGATATTTTGAAATATACCAATAACGCTGTAACGGCTCAGTTCCTCGATGATATCAAGGATTTGGGTTACAAAATGGCTTATCGTGGTGGTCTGTCATTCAACCTTGATGACGTTATTATCCCTGAAGGAAAGGTTGAAATGGTCAACGAAGGCTACGAAGGCGTTGAAGAGGTTTTGAATAACTATAATATGGGGTTCATTACCAACAACGAGCGTTACAACGGTGTTATCGATATTTGGACACATGTTAATGCCAAGTTGACACAGAGTGTAATGAAAACGCTCAGTACCGATAAACAGGGTTTCAACTCTATCTATATGATGCTTGACTCTGGAGCCCGTGGTTCGAAAGAGCAGATTCGTCAGCTTTGCGGTATGCGTGGTTTGATGGCAAAACCGCAAAAATCTGGGTCTACCGGTTCGCAGATTATCGAAAACCCGATTTTGGCCAACTTTAAAGAAGGCCTTTCGGTTCTCGAATACTTTATCTCGACCCACGGTGCCCGTAAAGGTTTGGCCGATACAGCATTGAAGACTGCCGACGCAGGTTATTTGACCCGTCGTCTGGTCGATGTTGCTCAGGATGTAATTATCAACGAACCCGATTGTGGTACACTGCGCGGGTTGGTAGCGACAGCACTGAAAAATAACGAAGAGGTTGTTGCATCGCTTTCCGAACGTATTCTGGGCCGTACAACTGTTCACGATATTTATCATCCGATGACTGGCAAATTGATTGTCAAATCGGGCGAACAAATAACTGAAGACATTGCCGATCAGATTGAAAATTCGCCAATTGAAAGGGTGGAAATTCGTTCGGTACTGACTTGTGAAGCCGAGAATGGCGTTTGTGCCAAATGTTATGGACGAAACCTGGCAACCGGCAAAATGGTGCAGATGGGCGAAGCCGTTGGGGTTATCTCAGCGCAATCAATCGGCGAGCCTGGAACACAGCTTACACTCCGTACCTTCCACGTTGGGGGTATTGCTGGTAACGTTTCAACCCAGTCGACTGTTGTTGCCCGTTACGACGGGGTGGCCGAAATCGAAGAGTTACGTACGGTTGAGTGGCAGGACGAAAAAGGCGAAATGGTTGATATTGTTGTCAGCCGTCTGGCCGAAATTAAAATTGTGGATAAAAATACAGGAATCCCGCTATCGACCAATAGCTTGCCTTACGGTTCGAAATTGTTCGTTAAGAATGGTTCAGACGTGAAGAAAGATCAGGTTGTCTGCGAATGGGATCCATATAACGGTGTAATTATCACTGAATTTAACGGACGTGTATCGTTCCAGGACTTTATCGATGGGGTAACCTTCCGTGAAGAGTCTGACGAACAAACCGGATACCGCGAAAAAGTTGTTATTGAAACACGTGATAAAACCAAGAACCCGACATTGAAAGTAGTCGACGAAAACGATATGGATGTACGTCAGTACAACCTTCCGGTAGGAGGTCACTTGAGTGTCGAAGAAGGTCAGATGGTTCGCGCGGGTGATGTTTTGGTGAAAATTCCTCGCGCGTCGGGTAAAGCTGGTGACATCACCGGTGGTCTACCGCGTGTAACTGAGCTTTTCGAAGCTCGTAACCCATCTAATCCGGCTGTTGTTTCTGAAATTGATGGTGAAGTTTCGCTGGGCAAGATCAAACGTGGTAATCGTGAGATTGTTATAACTTCGCGTACCGGCGAAGTAAAGAAATATCTTGTACCGTTGTCGCGTCAGATTCTTGTACAGGAGAACGACTATGTTCGTGCCGGTACACCTCTATCCGACGGAGCAATCACACCGGCCGACATCCTGGCTATTAAAGGGCCAACCAAAGTTCAGGAATATATTGTGAACGAGGTTCAGGATGTTTACCGTATGCAGGGTGTTAAAATTAACGATAAGCACTTTGAAGTGATTGTGCGCCAGATGATGCGTAAAGTTGAGATTGAAGATCCGGGGGATACCCGTTTCCTCGAAAAGCAGGTGGTCGACAAGAGCGAATTCAATCAGGAAAATGACTGGATTTTCGGTAAAAAAATAGTTACCGAAGCTGGCGATTCTGAAAGTCTGCGTGCCGGACAAATTATCACTGCCCGTCGTTTGAGAGACGAGAATTCAATGCTGAAACGCCGAGACAAGAAACCTTGCGAAGCGCGTGACGCAGTTCCTGCGACATCGAGCCAGGTATTACAGGGGATTACGCGTGCCGCGCTACAAACAAAATCGTGGATGTCGGCGGCCTCGTTCCAGGAAACCACCAAGGTGCTTAACGAAGCAGCCATCAACGGAAAGGTCGATTACCTCGAAGGATTGAAAGAAAACGTTATTTGTGGTCATTTGATTCCTGCCGGGACAGGTAACCCATCGTTCAGAAACATTGTCGTCGGTTCGCGTGACGAATACGATCGTTTGATTGAACATCGCAGGCCTGAACTGGTTGATGAGGACGATAATTAATCGAACACGATGAAAGAAGATCAACAAAACCAGCATCAGCTGAATATTGAGCTGACCGAGGATATTGCACAGGGAACCTATTCCAATCTGGCAATTATCACCCACTCACCGTCAGAATTTGTGGTCG
This sequence comes from uncultured Prolixibacteraceae bacterium, assembly GCA_964404205.1. Lineage (GTDB taxonomy): Bacteria > Bacteroidota > Bacteroidia > Bacteroidales > Prolixibacteraceae > CAZWBR01. The sequence continues at coordinate 8,507 of CAYOJD010000056.1, read as the reverse complement.
ACTTTGTCAGAATCATGCCCGGTACGCCTAAGGCACCGGTCAAGTCGAGGATTATTCTGACCCCTGAACACGCCAAGAGGCTGATGAAGGCTTTGCAGGAGAATATCAGCAAATACGAATCGCTCTATGGTCCTATTCATATTCAGAGTGGAGATCCGGTTATGCCGGTTCCCTTTTCCGGTATGACAGGTGAAGCATAAAACTTAACAGATATCAATTGAAAGCCCCTCATAATCAGAGGGGCTTTTTTTATTTCTGATAGTTTTAACTTTTTTTGTGATTATTTTTTTCAGTTTGAAGTTATTTGGTTTTCTGTTTAAGAAAAATATAATTAAAATTGTCGTAATTGGGAGAAATTGATTTTCTCATGCGAAGTGTAATTTTTTATTTTACTAAAATGGAACACGATCTTTTTGTGGCGTTAGAGTTAATGGTAGTAGGTATGGTAACCGTATTTCTGATTCTAATGCTGGTGGTTTTTATTGGGAATCTGATTATACGTATCGTGAATCAATATTTCCCTGAGCCGGAAATCACGAAACCCAAAGCAGTTCGCCCTGAACTGGATAACAAATTGGTTTCGGTGATTACGGCTGCCGTTAAAGTGGTAACTCACGGAAAAGGACGTGTTACCCGAATTGAGAAGTTATAAATCAAAATTATATAAATCTGCTAATCCCCTTCTTGTTAAGGGATAATTAAGACTTTATGAAAAGGAAAATTCAATTTTCGTTAGTGTATCGCGATATGTGGCAATCTTCAGGGAAATATGTTCCGAGGGTAGACCAACTGGTGAAAGTTGCCCCGCACATTGTGAATATGGGGTGTTTTGCCCGTGTTGAAACCAATGGTGGTGGTTTTGAACAGATTAATCTGCTTTTTGGTGAAAATCCAAATAAGAGTGTCAGGGAATGGACTCAGCCATTTAATGATGCAGGTATCAAAACGCATATGCTTGAGCGATCGCTGAACGGTTTGCGCATGAGCCCGGTTCCGGCAGATGTTCGCAAACTTATGTTCAAAGTAAAAAAGAGACAAGGAACCGATATTGCACGTTCGTTTTGCGGATTGAACGACCCAAGAAATATTATCGATTCAATCCGATATGCCAAAGAGGGCGGAATGATTGCCCAAGCTGCACTTTCGCTAACTTATTCGGAAGTCCACACGGTAAAATATTATGTCGATTTGGCTGAAAAACTGATTGCCGCCGGAGCTGACGAGATCTGTTTGAAGGATATGGCAGGAATTGCACGGCCGGCATGGTTGGGTGAAATTGTTGAAGGAATTCGCGCTAAACACCCCGATATTATCATGCAGTATCACAGCCACACTACTCCCGGGTTTGCTATGGCAACGATTTTGGAGGTATGCCGTGCTGGTGTCGATATTATCGACGTTGGTATGGAGCCACTTTCGTGGGGAACAGGTCACCCCGATTTAATTTCTGTTCAGGAGATGTTGAAAGATGCCGGTTTCGACGTGCCTGAAATCAATATGAAAGAATACATGAAGGTTCGCAGCCTAACCCAGGAGTTTATTGATGACTTCCTTGGTTATTATATCGACCCCAAAAACCGGTTTGTTAGTTCTATGTTGGTTGGTCCGGGATTACCCGGCGGAATGATGGGAAGCCTGATGGCTGACCTTGAAAACAACCTGTCGAGTCTGAACAAATGGAAAGAAAAAGCAAACGAACCGCAACTTTCGCAAGACGATTTGCTGATAAAACTTTTCGATGAAGTAAAATATATTTGGCCCAAACTGGGTTATCCACCGCTGGTTACTCCATTCAGTCAATATGTTAAAAATTTAGCGTTAATGAATGTTCTTCAAATGGAGAAGGGCAAGGAGCGCTGGAGTATGATTGCCGACAATATTTGGGATATGATTCTCGGAAATTCGGGAACTGTGCCGGGAAAACTGGCACCTGAGATTATTGAATTGGCCAAGAAAGCGGGTAAAGATTTCTATACCGGTCACCCGCAGGAGCCATTCCCGGATGTATTGGATACTTTCCGCAAGGAGATGGATGAAAAGGGTTGGGACTACGGTCAGGATGACGAAGAATTATTCGAACTGGCCATGCACCCCGAACAGTATCGTCAGTTTAAATCGGGGAAAGCCAAAGAGGATTTCGAAGCCGACTTGGCCAAACGCCGGGTTGAAGGCGGTGGTTTAATCGCTAAAAAGGTTGTTCCGGTACATGAACAAGTTGCTGTTGCAGCACCTTCAGTTCCTGCTGAAACATTGCCGCCATCGGTGATGAATATCAATGTCAATGGTGAGAATTACAGGGTAACTGTTAGTTATGGCGATACACCTGCGAAACAAATTTCCACGCCAATTTCGCCGGCAGTAGTATCGGCACCCGCAGTGGCAACTGTACCGGTTGTTGCTGCTCCAGTAAGTGATGGGAAAATCAAAGAAGTAATTGCTCCGCTGGAAGGAAAATTCTATCTAACAAAGGACTCCTCTGAGTCGGCATTAAAAGTTGGTGATGTAATTAAAGAAGGCGATCTGATTGGTTATATTGAAGCGATGAAAACTTTCAATGCTATTAAATCGGATGTCGCAGGTACAGTTGTTGAAATCATGTTTGCATCAGGTTCTGATGTCGAAGAGGATGATGTCATCGTCAAACTGATGTAACTTATTAATTGCTGAGCATGGATATATTGAATCAATTGTATAAAATGACTGCGCTGCAGTCGATATTTGGAGATCCTTCATCGCTGCTAATGCTTTCGATTGGTGCACTGTTGCTCTATTTGGGAATCAAAAAACAATATGAGCCGTTGCTACTGATTCCAATTGCATTTGGAGTGGTGTTAGCAAACCTGCCTGGTGGCGGTATGGGGATTGTATCGGCCGAAATGGTACATAAACCTGATGGCAGCTACATGAACCTGCTTGAAATTGCCACCGAGTTCGGCATCATGAACTATTTATATTACGCCTTGATCAAGACCGGGCTCTTGCCACCGCTTATTTTTATGGGGGTTGGCGCATTGACCGATTTTGGGCCAATGTTGCGAAATTTAAAACTGGCTTACTTCGGTGCTGCAGCCCAAATCGGAATTTTCACAGTGTTGATAGCGGCTTATCTTCTTGGGTTTACGCTCGATGAGGCTGCTTCGCTGGGAATTATTGGTGGAGCCGATGGCCCGACTGCAATTTATACAACCATCAAGTTGGCGCCACACTTGCTTGGTCCAATTGCCATTGCCGCTTATTCGTATATGGCATTGGTCCCGGTTATTATTCCGCTGGTATCGAAACTGATGATTACTGAGAAGGAATTCAAAATTAACATGAAAGAGCAGGATCGGCTCTATCCGCCCAAACACAAGATCAAAAATCTTCGGGTGGTAAAGATTATTTTCCCTATCGCCATGATTATTGTTATTGCCATTTTGGTTCCTTCAGCAACACCTCTATTGGGGATGCTCTTTTTTGGTAACCTGATAAAGGAAGTTGGCATCTCTGTAGGCAGATTGACCGATGCAGCTACATCGACCATTCTCAATTCGGCTACCATTTTTCTTGGGTTAAGTGTTGGTGCAACAATGACTTCAGAAGTCTTTTTAAATCCAAGGACTCTGGGTATTATTGCCGGCGGATTTTTGGCTTTTGCCATCTCAATAGCAGGTGGAATTGCAGCGGTAAAAATTTATAATCTCTTTTCGAAAAAGAAAATCAATCCGTTAATAGGGGCTACCGGACTGAGTGCCGTGCCAATGTCATCGCGAGTAGCCAATGAGTTGGCGCTTAAATACGATTCGAGTAATCATATTTTGCAGTATGCCATGTCAAGTAATATTTCGGGCGTAATTGGTTCGGCTGTTGCGGCAGGTGTGCTGATGGCTTTTTTGTTGTAGAAATTGATGAATGAAAATAGAAAAAGGACGGTTATTGCCGTTCTTTTTTTTGCCGGATGATGGCCATTATTTGTTAAATTTGCTAAGCTAAAATCAATATAACCCGCTATGGAACTGAATGAACCCAATATTGCGCTAATAAGTTATTGTGGTCTTTACTGTGGCGAATGCCCATCTTTTAAAAAAGGTAAATGCCCAGGCTGCGCGAAAAATGACAAAGCCACCTGGTGTAAAGTAAGAAGTTGCAATATCAGTAGAGGGATTAACAGTTGTGCCGATTGCGATGAGTACGATGATATCATGAATTGCAAAAAGTACAATAATTTCATATCGAAGCTGTTTGCCCTTGTTTTAAATTCCGATAGGCACAAAGGCATATTGTATATCAAAGAGTTTGGCTACCCTTTGTTCGCCCATCAGATGACAGATTTGAAAAGAGTGAGTTTGAAAAGGAACTAAAAGAGGATAGGTCTCTTGCCGTTGGTGAATGTTAATAAAAAATCATTCTAAATTAAAGCCCGATTTGAACTGATTCCTTTTTTCGACTCTATTTTTTGGTTGTTCTAATGCCTTGACGTATTTGAGCTCCCAAGTGCCCGTCAGGGGTTAGTTCATCCAAATCCCCATATTTTCAAGGGTTCCCGAAGGATTTTGATAATTTGCCATGTTGTTAACCACTTGATGTTATTTTATATTTGCCATCCAAATCAGCAAAACCCAACGGTTAAAGCTATATAGATTTGAAGCAGATTCTTTTACTAATGATTCAATAAAATATTTTCGAAAATTATTTTAATCAATTTATACTGTAAATGAAAGGATTAAGGATTATTGTACTGGCCAAGCAGGTACCCGACACCCGAAATGTCGGCAAAGATGCCATGAAAGCCGACGGTACTGTTAACCGTGCAGCTCTTCCTGCAATTTTTAACCCCGAAGATTTGAATGCTCTGGAACTGGCTTTACGTTTGAAAGAGAGTGTACCCGGTTCGACAGTTTCGATTTTGACCATGGGGCCGGGGCGTGCTGCCGAAATTATCCGCGAAGGCCTTTATCGGGGTGCTGATAGCGGTTATTTGTTGACCGACAGAGCTTTCGCGGGTTCTGACACCTTGGCAACTTCTTATGCCCTTGCGCAAACCATTAGAGAACTGGGTGAAGTCGATTTGATTGTTGCCGGCCGTCAGGCTATCGATGGAGATACCGCACAGGTGGGTCCTCAGGTTGCTGAAAAACTTGGGTTACCACAGATAACATACGTTGAAGAGGTTACAAAGGTCGAAAAAACGAAAATTACGGTTCGCCGCCGTCTCGACAATGGCGTGGAAACGGTTAAAGCGCCTTTCCCGTTATTACTTACCGTCAACGGAAGTGCTCCTGAGTGTCGTTCGCGCAACGCCCGGTTGCTAATGAAATACAAGCATGCTCGCACAGTTACTGAGCGACAGGAAGCGACCGAAGATTATACCAATCTTTACGACTCACGTCCTTTTCTTAATATTCCTGAAATCACAGTTCGCGATATTAAAGCTGAGGCTGATCAACTTGGTCTCACTGGGTCGCCTACAAAAGTGAAAAAGATTGATAACGTTGTTTTGGCTGCAAAAGATGCCAAAATACTAAATGCAGCTGACGAGGGTATCAGCGATTTGATGAGAGAATTAATTGAAAGCCACGTAATTGGTTAACGGTCTATACAAAAATCAAAACGATGAATAATATATTTGTTTATTGCGAAATCGAAGATGGGGTAGTTGCAGATGTGAGCCTCGAACTTCTTACCAAAGGCCGTAGCCTTGCCAACGAGTTGAAATGTCAGTTGGAAGCGGTTGTTATTGGTTCGGGGCTGAGCGGAGCTGAAAAACAGATTTTTCCGTATGGCGCTGATGTTGTTCATATTGCTGACGATGCCCGCCTTTATCCCTATACAACATTACCTCATTCTTCAATCCTGATCAAATTGTTCAGCGAAGAAAAACCGCAGATTGCCCTGATGGGTGCAACACCTATTGGCCGCGACCTTGGACCGCGCGTATCTTCAGCATTACACAGCGGATTAACAGCCGATTGTACAAGCCTCGAAATAGGTGAACATGAAGATAAAAAGGCAGGTAAAGTTTACGAAAATCTGTTGTACCAGATACGCCCTGCTTTTGGTGGTAACATTATTGCCACGATTATCAATCCCGATTGTCGTCCGCAGATGGCTACCGTGCGCGAAGGTGTGATGAGAAAGACAATCGTCAATCCAAACCACGCTGGTAAAGTTAACAAGCTTGATGTTCCGAAATATGTATCTGATACTGATTTTATTGTGGAGGTGATTGATCGTCACTTGGAAAAGAAAAAAGTCAATATCAAAGGGGCTTCGGTGGTCGTGGCAGGCGGTTATGGTGTTGGCTCAAAAGAGAACTTCAAATTGCTGCACGAATTGGCTACTGTGTTAGGTGGCGAGGTAGGCGCTTCGCGTGCCGCTGTTGATGCCGGATATGCTGAACACGATCGTCAGATTGGTCAAACAGGTGTAACTGTCCGACCGAAACTTTATATTGCCTGCGGTATTTCCGGTCAGGTTCAGCATCGCGCAGGCATGGAAGAGTCGGCCCAGATTATCTCGATAAATACCGATCCTGAAGCTCCAATCAATGCAATTGCTGATTATGTAATTATTGGAGATATCTCGGAGATCGTTCCGAAGATGATCAAATATTATAAGTTGAATACCAAGTAACCCATTGTTTCAAACGTATTAAAGAAGAGAAAATGGCAAATTTTTATACCGATAATAGTAGCCTGAAATTCCATCTTAGCCATCCGATGATGCAAAAGTTGGTTACTTTGAAAGAGCGGAATTTTACAGACAAAGAAAAATATGATTATGCACCCATCGATTTCGAAGATGCAATGGATAGTTACGATCGCGTTCTCGAGGTTGTTGGGGAGATTTGCGGCGACATTATTGCCCCCAATGCCGAAAGCATTGATGCAGAAGGTCCGGAAGTAATCGATGGCCGTGTGAAATATGCCCGCGGAACACAAGAGAATATCGATGCGTTGATTAAAGCCGGATTGATGGGGATTACGCTTCCCCGTCGTTTTGGTGGGTTGAATTTCTCTATCGTTCCATACATCATGGCTGCTGACATTGTATCGCGTGCTGATGCCGGTTTTGTTAATATCTGGGGTTTGCAGGATTGTGCCGAAACGTTGAACGAATTCGCATCCGAAGAACAAAAGGAGCGCTATCTTACCCGTGTTGTCGAAGGCGAAACCATGGCAATGGATTTAACTGAGCCAGATGCAGGTTCTGACCTTCAGGCCGTTCAGTTAAAAGCCCATTATGATGAGAAAAAAGGCATCTGGATTCTGAATGGCGTAAAACGCTTTATTACCAATGGCGATGGCGATATTTCGCTCGTTTTGGCCCGTTCGGAAGAAGGAACCCGCGATGGCCGTGGCCTTTCGATGTTTGTTTATGACAAACGAAGCGGTGGCGTAACTGTTCGCCGAATCGAGCACAAAATGGGTATTATTGGTTCGCCAACATGCGAACTTGTTTTCAAAGACGCTCCTGCAGAGTTGATTGGTTCCAGAAAAATGGGCCTAATCAAATATGTAATGGCCCTGATGAACGGCGCGCGATTAGGTATCGCCGCTCAATCAGTAGGTGTTTCGGAAGCTGCATATCGCGAAGCCCTTCAATATGCCAAAGAACGCCAGCAGTTTGGAAAACCAATTATTGAATTTCCGGCAGTTTACGAAATGCTTTCGGTCATGAAAGCCAAGCTCGATGCCTCGCGTACCCTGCTCTACGAAACTTCACGTTTTGTTGATCTATACAAAACGTATGAGCATATTTCGGAAGACCGCAAGCTTGAAGCCAATGAACGCAATGAAATGAAAGATTTTCAGAAACTTGCCGATCTGTTCACTCCATTGGTAAAAGGAACAGCATCAGAGTTCTGTAACCAGAATGCCTACGATGCTGTGCAGATTCACGGAGGGTCAGGTTTTATGAAAGATTATCCGGTTGAGCGGATTTATCGCGATGCGCGCATTACCTCTATTTATGAGGGAACCACTCAACTTCAGGTGGTTGCAGCTATTCGCGGTGTTACAACCGGTGGTTATTTAAAACAGATTCGTTATTACGAGAAGATTGAGTTAAAACCAGAGTTGGAGAAATTTCGTCGCGTACTGATTGGTCTGACTCAGGATTTCGAAGAAGCTGTTGAAAAAGTGGTATCAGTAAATGATAATGAATTTATTGATTTCCATGCCCGTAGAATGGTTGAAATGGCTGGTTACATCATCATGAGCTATTTACTGGTCATCGATGCCAACCGCGACAGCAGTAATTTGCGCTCGGCGCAGGTCTTCAATAAAATGGCAAAAGGCGAAGTTAAGGCGCGTGCCGAGTTTATCCGGGCTTCATCGCTCGAAGATATCGGGCAATACAAATACTAAAAACATTAAAGGCCGGGTTAATTCCCCGGTCTTTTTTTGCCATATTTACTCATCTATGTAAGAATTATTTCATTTTTTCTGCTGTATAACATGTTTTTTATCAGTGAAGAAGGGATTTTAGGTGTAATTTAAATGAATAAAAAGTTGAAATAATTTGGA
>CAYOJD010000055.1:9192-20408 GCA_964404205.1 uncultured Prolixibacteraceae bacterium | reverse complement strand
AGTTTTGCCCAACTTGTCGCGCAAGACGGGAGACTTACGCTGGCAACCTTGTAAAGGGGATAAACAAAATAATCGCTTCACTAATTTTCTGAAGAAGGTTTCAGCCTGATTCAATAAACAATTTTTATTTTCAATTGTAACTTAACGAAAAATGTCATGAAGCGTTATTTTAATATTTTCCGCAAACATATCATCACCGGATTTATTTTTATAATGCCGGTACTCATCACTATAGCCGTAATCGGAAAATTCTGGCATAAACTACTGGCATTAGGGACGAAGGTCTCAAAAATGCTCCATGTCGATACGATTATGGGAGGTGTCTGGGATGCAATTTTTGCCATCATTCTGCTTATCCTGATATGCACCATAGCAGGCTTCCTTGTCCGCCTTACGATATTCAAGAAGTTATCTGGAGAGCTTGATGCTAAATTGGCAAGTGTTATACCTGGCTATAATGACCTGCGTAAAAAAACAGAAAGTAAAATTGGAGATGAGCCGAAGGATGCAGTGTTTGAAACATGTCTCGTTCAAACACAGGAGCACTGGAAGCCAGCTTACTTAATCGATGTAGCAAATAACGGTGATGCAACTGTTTTCATCCCATCAGCTCCAACCTTCAAAACTGGTCAGGTAGCAATAGTGCCGGCAGGTAGCTATAAGAAATTAAATATCGATTCGAAAACACTTAATGAGTATTTGTCTAAATTGGGTAAAGGAATTTCAATTACCTAAACCATAAAATCGTTGTTGGAATATTTTAAGAACAGTATCCAGTCGGGTCGGTTACCCCGCTCCCGACTAAAAGAGAACGCCGCTCAAACCACTCCCGATACGGTCTCGTACCGAAAGTCAAAGAAAACGTATTTTAACAGGACAAGGCTACGCCCCATAGAACAGAAAACAACAAACACCCTCACCGCTACAAAGAGATGTCGGCGGCTGTTCCGGATTATTTTATTTCGCAATAAAACCACCGGTTGCAATACATACAATGGCAACCGATGGTCTTCTGCTTCACAATCATCATTTAATTACCAACGCTAATTTTTTCCTCTTCGGGTATAATGGGTATGCAATAACTCGTGCGACAAATGGCCCAACGGATGGCCCAGAAATTCGCGATAGAGCGAAAGCAGATCTTCGTTTTGGTGCGATTTTCGGATGGTTTTTCCCTCATCTTCGCGGTAGATAGCCTCCAGGCGTTTGCGCCGTACCGCGTCGTCGACCGGACGTGGCTGGCCCCCTCCGCTGATACAACCGCCCGGACAACCCATCACTTCAATAAAATGATATTGGCTTTTCCCGCTTTTTATCTCTTCCATCAATTGCGAGGCCCCCTTTAACCCGCTGGTGACCGCCACTTTTACCGTAACACCATTCAGCCAGGCATACGCTTCCACCGGGTTTTCAATTCTTAGTTCGGCCGTTTTTACCCGGTTAAGCCCAGCCAGCGACTGGATATGCAGCCCTTCGGCCGGGAGCTCCCTGCCGGTAATCAGTTCGTATACCGTACGAATAGCGGCCTCCATCACACCACCGGTGGTGCCGAAAATATCGGCTGCACCAGACGAAAGCCCCAGCGGCGAATCGAAAGAGCCTTCGGGCAGGTTGCGAAAATCGATCCCTGCATCCTTGATCATCCGGGCCAGTTCGCGGGTCGTGATGACGGCATCCACATCAGGCAAACCGTTGTATTGCATCTCCGGACGGGTGATTTCGAATTTTTTGGCGGTACAGGGCATCACCGAGACCACATAAATCTGTTTTGGGTCGAGCCCCAGTTTTCCGGCAAAATAGCTCTTGGTGAGCGCTCCCAGCATCATGTGGGGCGACTTGCAGCTCGACAGGTGGGCCAGCTGTTCGGGATAGTGGTGCTCGACATATTTAATCCACCCCGGACTGCAACTGGTTATCATCGGCAACGGGGAACCGTTCTTTGGACCGATAAAACTCTCTTTCACCCGCTGAAGAAATTCGGAACCCTCCTCCATAATGGTAAGGTCGGCAGCAAAATTGGTGTCGAAAACATAGTCGAACCCCAGTTCGCGCAACGAGGAAGCCATCTTTCCGGTGACCAGCGTTCCGGCCGGGTAGTCGAATCGTTCGCCCAATGCCGCACGTACAGCCGGCGCGGTTTGAACGATTACCGTCTTCGATTTGTCGAGCAGCGCATCCCAAACCACTGCGGTCGAATCTTTCTCTTTCAGCGCACCTACCGGACATACCAACACACACTGACCGCAGTTGGTACAGACCGATTCGCCCAGATGCTCCTCTTCCGAGGGGCCAATAAAGGTGGCAAATCCACGATGGTGCGGGTTCATCACCCCTACCCCCTGAATTTCGTTGCAAACGGTTACGCAACGACGGCAAAGGATACATTTGGAGCTGTCGCGCACAATCGACGGACTGGAAGTATCGATAAATTCTTTTGATTTCTTCCCTTCATACCTGAATTGGTTAACCTGTACCAGTTCGCCCAGTTCCTGCAGTTCGCAGTTTTGGTTGCGCAAACAACCCAAACACTCTTTAGGGTGGTCAGAAAGGATCAACTCGTACAATACTTTCCTCACCTTTCGCACCCGTTCGGTATTGGTCAAAACTTTCATCCCTTCGGTAGCAGCCGTAACACACGAAGCCATCAGCGTACGTGCCCCTTCGACTTCGACCACGCAGATACGGCAGGCTCCAATCTGATGGACATTCTCGAGGTAACAAAAGTGGGGAATCAGGATATTGTGTTTGCGGGCAGCTTCAAAAATGGTCGTCCCCTCTTCCACCTCAATCGTTTTATTGTTGATTGTCAGCTTTATCATCGTTTTCGTTTTAGCAGATTAATGTTTCGAACATTGCAGGCAACGCATGGCTTCGGCAATGGCATTCAGTTTATGGAAACCCTGGGCTACTTCATCGAAATTGGCAACACGTTTCTCGGGATCGAGATAGCGCATCGGGAAGCGTTCGTGCTCGACGGTATTGCCCTCTTCGGGATGTATCCTTGGAATGTCGATCGGTTCACCCGTATTGAGTATTCCCTTTCCGCCGAGATATTTATCGATGGAACGGGCTGCATTCTTGCCATCGGCAATGGCGGTAATCACCACGTCGGAGCCGCGGGCGACATCGCCACCGGCAAAGACCCCGCGCATGGTCGTCATCTGAGTGGTATGGTCGACCACAAAAGTGCCCCATTCGGTAATATCAAGCTCGGCTTTGGTGACAAAAGGCAAATCGGAGTATTGGCTGACGGCCGGTATGGCCATATCGATGTTGATCGAAAATTCTGAATCGGGGATTTTGACCGGGACACGACGGCCATCTTTGCCAAACTCGCCCGGCTGCATCTTCACACACTCGATTCGCGTCACTTTGCCGTTGCCGATAAAACGGACCGGGGCCACCAGTTCGTGCAGGATAACCCCTTCGTCGAGGGCATCCTGTATCTCGCGGGCATCGGCCGGCATCTCGGTTTTGGTACGCCGGTAAAGGATGTGCACCTTCTCGGCCCCCATGCGGATGGCCGAGCGGGCTGCATCAATAGCCGTATTTCCACCTCCGATAACGGCAACTGTTCCCTTTACCTCTACCTCTTTTTTCAGGTTGACATCGCGCAAAAAATCGAGTCCATGATAAATACCACTTTTCTCTTCGCCCTGAATGCCAATTTTCCGCGAAAGCTGGGTGCCGGTAGCCACATAAACGGCATCGTATTTCGATCTCAGTTCGTTAAAGGTAATCTGTTCGCCCACCTTGGTGTTGTAAAAAATATTGATACCCGACTGGGTAATGGCATCGATTTCCTTTTTCAGGATCTCTTTGGGCTGACGATATTCGGGGATACCGTAAGCCAGAATACCCCCGGCTACCGCTTTCTCTTCGTAAATATCGACAGCATAGCCCAACCTTGCCAGATAGTAGCCGCAGGTTAATCCCGAAGGGCCGGCACCAACAATGCTAACCGACTTTCCGTTGCGCTGGAACATCAGGCTCATATAGGGTTCGTCGGAATTCATCACATAGTCGGCAGCATAGCGTTTCAGATCGGCAATGGCAATTGGCTCGTCTATTTGCGCCCGGCGGCACTTGCTCTCGCAGGGGTGGGTACAAACCCTTCCGCAGATGGAGGGGAAGGGATTCTCCTGCCGGATAAGGTTATAGGCATCGCGTACGCGGCCGGCAGCAATCAATGCAATATAGCCCGGTACGTTCACTCCGGCCGGACAGGCATTCTGGCAAGGGGAAATAAAGAGTTCGCTGCAAACCCCGGCGCGGCAGTAATGCTCGCGGATATGTTCGTCATATTCGTGACGAAAATGTTTGATGGTACTGAGTACCGGATTTGGAGCAGTCTGCCCCAACCCGCAAATGGCCGACTCCTTGATGGAGTTTCCCAGTTCCATCAAAGTCTCCACATCGCCTTCGCGCCCTTCGCCACGGGTAATCCGTTCGAGGATTTCGAGCATACGTTTGGTGCCTAACCGGCAAGGGGTACACTTTCCGCACGACTCTTCCTGCACAAAATCCATGAAGAAACGGGCCATATCGACCATGCAGGTATCTTCGTCGGCACAGATCAAACCGCCTGAACCCATGATGGCCCCATGTTTGACCAGCGAATCGTAATCGATAGGGGTATTCAGGTGCAACGGGGTGAGACAGCCACCCGAAGGGCCTCCGGTTTGGGCTACTTTGAATGATTTGTTTCGGGGGATTCCGCCACCAATATCGAATAGAATCTCGCCCAGCGTGATACCCATCGGCACTTCAATCAAACCCTTCATCCGGATATCGCCGGCCAGGGCAAATACTTTGGTCCCTTTGCTTTTGTCGGTCCCGATAGCCGCAAACCATTCGGCCCCGTTCAGCAAAATGGGGGCAATATTTCCAAAGGTCTCTACATTGTTGATAACGGTAGGTTGACCGAAAAGACCGCTCTGTACGGGGAAGGGCGGTTTTTGGTTGGGTTCGCCACGTCGCCCTTCCACCGAAGCCATCAGCGCTGTCTCCTCGCCGCATACAAAAGCACCGGCACCAATCCTGATTTCGATATCGAAATCGAAGCCCGACCGGAGAATGTCTTTACCCAATAATCCCCGCTCGCGGGCAGTATGGATAGCCATTGTCAATCTTTCGACCGCAATCGGATATTCGGCCCGGATATAGACAATACCCAAGCTGGCCCCAATGGCATAACCGCCAATAATCATTCCTTCAATCACCGAATGGGCATCGCCCTCGAGCAGGCTGCGGTCCATAAAAGCGCCGGGGTCACCCTCGTCGGCATTGCAGATGATATATTTTTGTCGGGCTGTTTCGCGGGCAGCCATCTCCCATTTTTTCCCGGTAGGGAAACCACCGCCGCCGCGACCGCGAAGCCCTGAAGCGATGATTTGATCGACTACCTCGGTGGGTTTCATGTGGTTCAACACCTTATCGAGGGCAAAATAGCCGTCGTTGGCTATATAGCCATCGATCGAGGCAAAATCAATCTCGCCGCAATTTTTCAGTACAATCTTTTTCTGACGTTTGAAGAAATCGACCCGATGCAGATCGGGAACGGCAAGGCCGGTTTCGGAATCGTGATAACAGTATCGCTCGGCAATTTTCCCTTTTTTGATATGCTCTTTCACAATATGGGGCATATCGGCCGGAGTGAGGTTACAGTAAAGGGTACGCCCGGGATTGATAATCAAAGTAGGGCCCAACGTACAGGCACCCATGCAGCCGGTCATTTTTATCTTTACCTTGCCGGTTAGCTTTTCATGTTCGAGCGCTTCGACAAAGGCCTCTTTTACCGCTCGGCAGTCGGACGAGATGCAGCCTGCCGCATAACAAATATGCGCAGTATAGAGGTATTCCTTTTCGCTTTCGCGAAAGTTTTTCTTGATCGTTTCCAGATCGTGTAATGATTGGATTATCATGGTTAATCGATTTTGTTCGTTTGGAATGGACAGCGAAAGGAAATTTCAGAAAACTACCTTAACATGCCAAGGATAGCCTGAACCTTGTTGGGGTTAACCTGCTTGTACACCTTGCCATTGACCGACATGGCCGGGGCAAGGCCGCAGGCACCGATACAGCGCATCACTTCGAGGGTGAACATTTTGTCGTTGGTGGTTTCGCCTACATCGACCGAAAGTACTTCGCGCAGCCGGTTCAGCACATCTTTGCCCCCGCGCACGTAGCAGGCCGTTCCAAGACAGATGCCTACCGTATATTTCCCTTTCGGTTTGGTCGAGAAAAAGGAATAGAAAGTGAGCACGCTGTTCACTTTCGAATTGGGCAAATCCATCTTTTGGGCAATAAAATGCTGTACTTCGGGGGGAAGGTAGCCAAAAATGGCCTGTGCCATGTGTAAAATCTGGATAAGGTTGCTCTCGCGGTGCTGATAATCTTCCATAATGGTTTCGAGCAGCCGGTAACGTTCTTCATCGGTCATCTGATCGACTTTGCAGCGCTCATCGTGTGTAATCATAGTCGCTCCTCCGCTGTTTGTTTAGTTGGTTATATATCGAAACGCAATTGCAGCAAATCAGGGAAAGGCTTCCGTTATGCGAAGCTTATCTTCATAAAGTTAGTGATTTATAATCAATCAGAAGCTGATTTTTGTAATGGTTTTTGGAGAAAATTTAACCTCCGGAATCAGGCTCACGGGTTACGAGCCGAGCAACTGCTGAATGGAGTTTTTTTCGGCCTCGGTTAGGGTTTGAAGGTTATCCAGTGCAACCGATATCTTCTTTTTAAAGTTCCTGCAGGTCATCTGGCGCAGCGAAAGTCGGCGGGCAAACTCGTAGCTCGATATATTTTCGCGCTTCTTGCAGACATGCCACGCGATATAAAATGCCTTGCTCACCGGAAACTTACAGTTGTGAAAAACCGTTGCCGCCGAAGCCGATTCCTCCATTTTGCAACGGGTGCAGCGGCGCGAGTGGGGCGATTTACCCGGACACCAGTTTTCGTTGCCACATTTCCGGCAGACAAAACCCTCCTCCCACTTCATCGAAGCAAGCAGTTCGAGGCATTTTTCGTCGCTGGCAAAAAGCAAACCCAGCTCCTCGTCCGAAAGGTCCTTATTCAGAATCGTGGCCATTTGTTCTGTATCAATCGGCTACAAAAATAGTGATATTAAAAAGATTTAAGTGATACTATTGCGATTTAAATAAATATATTCCTATTTTTGTGCTTCAAAACTTTTCGACAATGAATTTATCAGGCAATAATAACTGCACCGTCAATACGAAACCAAAGAACTTCAAGGAATTCATCCTTTCGGGATATTTCTGGAAACCTTTTGTCGGGATAGTCGGTGGCGCATTGGGCGGCGGTCTGATCTACTATTTCCATGGTTGCGAAACGACTCCCTGTGCTTTTTCATCGCAAACCTGGAGTTATCTGACTATGGGGGCCTTCTGGGGTTACTTTATGGTAAAACGCCCATGCAGCAGTTGCAGTTGAACAACCCATTCAGATTTTTCTTAAATTTAAAGCTATAAATCAGGATATGGAATTTACAGCCATCAATAAACGATACAGCGAACTGGCCGCCTCCGATTGTTGCCTCTCGTGCGGCGGGGCCATAAATTATGCAAAACCAGCATTAGGTGAGGTTTGCGTCGATTTGGGCAGTGGCCGCGGCACCGATGTGTTGCGCATGGCCGAAGAAGTTGGTGCCGATGGGTTTGTATATGGAATTGACATCTCGGACGGGATGTTGGATAAAGCCCGTGCCAATGCCGAAAAATTTGGTATCGCCAACGTAAAATTTATTCCCTGCGAACTGGAAAAGTTGGATTTGCCCGATAAAACAGCCCATCTGGTGATTTCGAACTGTACCATCAATCATGCAGCCGACAAACAGGCCGTATGGAACGAGGTTTTCAGGATATTGAAAAAAGGAGGCCGCTTTGTGGTCAGCGATATCTATTCGACTGAACCCATTGACGAAATGTACCGCAACGACCCGCAGGCAGTAGCCGAATGTTGGGCCGGTGCCGTAACACGCGAGGAGTATATGAAGACCCTGGCTCATGCCGGCTTCAGTACAATCGAGATTCTTGAAGAATCGGCCCCCTATCCGAAAGGCAAAACAACCGTTTGCAGTTTTACCATCGCCGGCAAAAAGCCCTCGGGGTGCAATTGCGGACGTTAGTCCAAACTTCAATCAGGCTTTAACAAGCAATTATATTCGTTCACTCAAAAATCATTTTTTATGAAGAGTTTAGTGAAGAAGCAAGAGGTGAAAACAGCAGCTGTGGTGGCACAATGCTGTGCCAAAACCTCTAAAACGGTTGTGGGCTGCCACGACTAATTTTGTTATCAAGGGTGCTTGTCAGCGGGGATTCCTGTTGCAGGCACCTTTTTTTATTTCATCAAAATTGAGGAATGACATTTTCGAAACATAACATTATTTCCAAGGTCAGGAATTCCGACAACTATTATATTGTCAACCTGCTGAGCGGTGAAGCCGATTTGCTTACTGCCAACGAGGCCGCTACACTAACAAACGGCGGCGACATTGCCATTGACCATCAGTTGACGGAGAGCCTGCAAGCCAAAGGATATCTGACCGACAGGGGCTCGGAAGATAAAAACTTCAGACTAAAATACTGGGATTTCACTGATCAGCGCGATGATGAAGAGGTGCAGCTTTTCTTTGTGATGAATTACAGTTGCAACTTTGGCTGCTCCTACTGCTATCAGGATGAATATACCAACCCGAACAGTAGTGCAAACGAACAGTTGATCGATGCCTTTTTTGTCTATCTCGACAAAGAGTTGACTCATCGCCGAAAATATATTACCCTTTTTGGCGGAGAGCCTTTGCTCCATACACCACATCAGCGACAACTGGTTGACTATTTTATCGGCAAATCAGCCGAAGCAGAAGTGGAAGTATGTGTGGTAACCAATGGCTATCACCTCGAAAACTATATTCCCATCCTAAAAAAGGGGCTTATCCGCGAAATTCAGGTTACCCTCGACGGGACCGAATCGGTTCACAATATGCGGCGTATGCTGAAAGGAGGTGGTGCCACCTTCGAAGCAGTGGTACGTGGAATTGACAGTTGTCTGCAAAACAACATGCCGGTGAACCTCCGCATGGTTGTCGACAAAGAGAATATCAGTAACCTTCCTGCCCTGGCCACTTATGCCATTGAGAGAGGCTGGACTTCGCATCCGCTTTTCAAAACTCAAATTGGCAGGAATTATGAGCTTCACCATTGCCAATCGACTCCAGATAAGCTATTTACAAGGATTTCGCTTTATGAATCGATTTATCAGCTAACCGAACAGTATCCTCACATCAGCCAGTTTTACAAACCTGCCTATTCGGTGGCCAAATACCTGAACGAGCATGGCCGCCTGCCTGATCCACTGTTCGATGCCTGCCCTGCCTGCAAATCGGAATGGGCTTTCGACTATACTGGGACCATCTATTCCTGCACAGCGACTGTGGGCAAAAGCGAAGAGGCGCTGGGCACCTTCTGGCCCGTGATCAGCAAAAATCAACCATTGATCCAACAATGGGAGTCGCGTGATGTAACGACAATTCCAGAATGCAAAGATTGTTCGGTGCAATTGGCTTGTGGCGGAGGTTGCGGGTCTGTCGCCAAAAACAAAAATGGAAAGATTCTTTCACCCGACTGCCGTCCCGTGAAAGCTTTGCTCGAGTTGGGTTTTGCCGCCTATTTTAAAGAGGTTGAACAAGATTAAAAACATATCGTCATGAAAGAGATTAATGCAGTGGATTTTCAGAAAGAGGTATTAAACGGAGGAAAAGTTGTTCTCGACTTTTACTCGACCGAGTGTCCTCCATGCGAAGCTTTGGCCCCAAAATTTGAGTCGCTGGCCGAACTCTACGGCACCGATATCAAGTTTCTGAAGATATTCCGTCAGCAAAATCGTGAGTTGGCTGACCAGCTAAGCGTCAAGTCGTCGCCTACTTTGCTTTTTTTCGACAACGGAAAAGAGGTGGCCGAAAGGTTGGCAGGAGGGGTTAAGCGAAGCGATATCGTTACCGCGCTCAACAGCATGGTATCGGTGGAGAGGGCAAATGCAATTGCTGCACAAATCAAACCCTCGGTTTCCGAATACGATGTCATTATTCTTGGAGCCGGTCCGGGCGGGCTTACTGCCGGGCTTTATCTTTGTCAGGCTAAGATTAACACCGTTCTGGTCGACATCGCATTGCCCGGCGGCCATGTTTCGACCACTCACGAGGTGTCGAACTATCCCGGTTTTATTGAACCACAAAAAGGCTACATGCTGTCGCACAATATGTCGGAGCAAACCAAAGCCTGTGGCACAGCCTACAAAGTGGCCGTCGATGTAACAAAAGTCGACCTGATCCACAAAGAGGTGGTAATCGATGATTTCGAAACGCTACGGGCCAAAAAGATAATTATTGCGACCGGAACATCGCCCAACCTGACCGGTGCTGATGGTGAAAAAGAGCTGAAAGGCAAAGGGATATCCTATTGTGCCACCTGCGATGCCAAATATTTTGTCGATAAGGAAGCCATCGTGATAGGTGGTGGAAATTCGGCTGTCGAAGAATCGGATTTCATTGCCAAATTTGCATCGAAAGTGACCATTGTCCATCAGTTCGATACCTTTACAGCCAACAAAACGGCTCAGGAAAAGGTATTGGCCAATCCCAAAATCAATGTCAAATTCGAACATGAACCACGTGCTTTCCGCCGCGAAGGCGATAAAATAGTCGTGGTAGTCGAGGATTTGAAAACCAAAGAAAGCAAAGAACTGGTCAGCGACGGAGCTTTTATTTTCATTGGCATGAAACCCAATACGGCCCTTTTCCACGACAGGCTCAATCTCGACAAATGGGGCTACATCAAAACCGATGAAGATATGCGGACCAGTTTGCCCGATGTGTATGCCGTTGGCGATATTATCAGCAAAAAATACCGTCAGATTACTACTGCAGTAGCCGACGGGACTATTGCAGCCATCTCGATTGCCCGTGAACTAAATTAACCGTTTCTTCAAAAATTATCCAAATGGAAACCAAAGATTTGATTATCGAAAAAGAGAGTCGGTTTGATTTCGACACGACTGTCGGGAAGCTAATAGAACTGGCAACAGCACGCAGTTGGGGCAATCCGGCCAATCACGACTTGCAGCAAACGCTGGCTAAATCGGGCAAAACGGTTAAGCCGGTAAAGATTATTGAAATCTGCAAGCCACAATATTCG
>CAYOJD010000055.1:0-9182 GCA_964404205.1 uncultured Prolixibacteraceae bacterium | reverse complement strand
CTCGAGAAAAACCACGGGCGCATTGCCTCGGTAATGATGCCTTGCCGCATTTCGGTTTATGAGAAAGAGGATGGAAAAATCTATATTTCGATGATTAACGGCCATGCCCTGGCGGCGGCCATGCCTCCATCGACCATTGATATCATGAGCCAGGCAGCATTGGAAATTGATGAGATTGTTGCGGAAGTAATCTTACAATCGAACTGAGATATGAAACAGAGAGAGTTAGCCAATCCGGCTAATCTCTTCCAGTTTCGGGCGGTTTAACACCCCAATGTTTTTTTCGCTGAGGGCTATCAATCCCTCTTTTTCCAAATTTTTCAGGATTTTCACCGTGCTCTCGGTTGATAACCCCGAAAATTCGGCTATTTCTTTTCGCGTAAGCAAAGAGGTGATATCGTTGCCGTTGAACTGTTCGGAGGTAAGATAGAGCAAGGTGTCGGCCATGCGTCCGTTCATTTGCTTGAATGTCAACACCCGAATCGTTTCAAAAAGGCTTGAATTTTCTTCGACATAACGTCGCATCATATTGAACGAAAAGAGCCCATTTTGCTTCGACACATTGATTAACGCATCTTTTTCAATCAAATACACCTGTGTTTCGGTGATGGCTACCGCCGAATAATCGAACCTGTTTTCCCCGAATACCGATGAAAGTCCGACAAACTCGCCGGGTTTGATAATCCGCAAATTTTGGTTGTATTTGCTGTTCCCCTCGACATATTGCTTTGCAAAACCGTTAATCACAAACAACACATACGATGCAAAAGCACCTTGCTTGGTCAGGTTTTCGCCTTTGTGAAAAAGCACCTGTGTTTTACAGGAACGGATCAACTCCGCCTCCTCAGCTGAGAGCAGTTGAAAGCAAGGCGCCTGAATATCGCAAATAAAATCGCCGTCGGTTTCTGCAATGGTTTTCATCGGGTTTCCATTTGTATATCGTTGGTTACAAAAATAATATTTAATCCGGGCTTTGTGTCTCCTGCCTACTGGGTTCTGCAACGATCAATCTATGTCAATAAAAAAGTTGAGCTATCTCAATTGTGCCACAGCATTACTACAATGACAAAAAATTGGGGGAGAGATGTGGCATTCTTAATTTTGTCGTGTAAAAATTTATGGATTTCGAAAAGATGCTTTACACCAATCTGAAACATATTGAAACCGCAGCCGAATGGGTACAAGCCACTGCCGGGAGCGAAAGCATGGTGCTCTTTTGCGGAAGAATGGACAGCGAGAGCATTCGGTTATACCGTGTTGCCGAAAAATTGGAAAAAGAGTTTGCCCAAGTTCGCTTTTTCGATCTCGAAGCTGACAATCCCGATACCTTTCGCTTTGTAGCGGAAATTGTAGCGACCGAAGAAAGGCAGCTTCCGATGGCCCTGCTCTTCCGAAACGGAGAAGTTATTGGAACAATCGCCGGAACGGGCGACGAAGAATTGGTAAAGCAACATTTGTTAACCCAATTTGGAAGAAACCTTCAAACAACAAAAATTTAATATCAATCAATTATGATACAGATAATTATTCTGGTTGCCATATTTCTTGTAATTGCCTTCTTTATTCTGGTACGAATTGCACAGAATCGGATGAAGAAGATGCCAATGGTTGAAGATCATGCCAAAATACTGACCCTTACCGATAAGAATTTCAATAACCTGTTGAAGAATAAAGTCGTTCTGGTCGATTTTTGGGCTTCGTGGTGCGCGCCTTGCCGGATGATGGCTCCCGTACTGAACGAAGTAGCGGCCCAACTCGACAGCAATAAAGCAGTAGGCAAACTCAATATCGAACAGTTTCAGCAAATTGCTTCGAAATATAAAATCAGGAGCATTCCCACGATGGTCCTTTACAAAAACGGGAAAGAGATAAACCGCTTCGTTGGTATCAAATCGAAAGAATTCTTACTGAACGAGATAGCCAAAGCATAAAATACAAATAACATACAGATTTAATGAATATTTCAAAAAAAGATATGGAAAAGATTATTGTGATAGGCGGAGTTGCCGCCGGAGCTACAGCGGCAGCTAAATTGCGCCGTCTCTCGCCCGATGCCGAAATTGTCATGTTGGAAGCCGGCCCCGATATTTCGTTTGCCAACTGTGGGTTACCCTACTACATTGGCGGCGATATCAAAAGCCGTTCGAAACTGATCCTGCAAAGCCCGGAGAGCTTTAATGAGCAATATGGCGTTGAAGTACATACGCATACAATTGTCACTGCAATCGATCGTAAAGCAAAAACCATTGTTGCGATGGATACCCGCAGCGGTGAACAAAAAAGTTTTCAATATACAAAACTGATTCTGGCCCAGGGCGGCCGACCGGTAAAACCGAATCTTCAGGGAGCCGAAGCCGACCATGTTTTCACCCTTTGGACATTGGAAGATATGGACAAGATCGATAACTTCCTGAAAGAGAAAAATCCCGAAACTGCAGTCGTTGTAGGTGGTGGTTTTATTGGCCTCGAAATGGTTGAAGCACTGGTAAAACGCGGGTTGAAAGTGGATGTGGTGGAAATGATGCCCCATGTGATGGCCTTAATGGAAGCTGAAACAGCCGGATTTATCGAGAACGAAATGCTTTCGTATGGCGTTGGTATCCACACCGGAGTTGGCGTTACCGAAATCAAAACCCATGCAGTAAAACTCGACAACGGGAAATTACTCGATGCCGATATGGTTTTACTCTCCATAGGTGTTCGCCCAACATTACAACTGGCCAAAGAGGCTGGGCTGGAAATTGGCGAAGCCGGCGGATTGTTGGTTAACCCACAATTGCAAACCTCCGACCCTGATATTTTTGCTGCAGGCGACATGGTTGAAATCGAACATCGCGTCAACGGCAGAAAAGTTCGTATCCCGTTGGCAGGACCAGCCAATCGTCAGGGGCGTATTGCCGCTGAAAATGCACTGGGTGGCAACCATTCCTACAAAGGTTCTATAGGCACATCAGTGGTCAGGGTTTTCGAAGCAGTGGCCGGTATCACCGGGTTGTCGCTTAAGCAGGCTCGCGCTGCCGGTATTGATGCCGACGCCGTGGTGGTACACAAAGAACACCACACCGCTTATTTCCCAGGTTCGGAGAATGTAACAGCAATGCTGGTTTACGACCGAAAAAGCGGAATTGTACTTGGCGGTCAGACTGCCGGTTACAAAGGTGCCGACAAAAGGCTCGACGTGATTGCCACCGCAACTGCATCAAAACTGACGGTCAGCGATTTGGCCGATATCGACTTTGCCTATTCTCCCCCGATTGGTACAGCCAACGACGCAATGAATATGGCTGCTTACACGGCCGAGAACCGGATTTCGGGCTACAGCCCATCGGTTACCGTATCGGAACTCGACAACTTGATTGCAGACAAAAACCCGGTTTGGATCGATGTACGCGATATTTTCGCTTTCGGGAAAAGCCATGTGCATGGAGCCATCCATATCCCGCTGGAGATTCTGCCTCAACAGCTTCACTCAATCCCATCCAACCGTCCGGTGATTGTTTACGATGAAACAGGAAAGAAAGGTCATCAGGCACTTCGTACACTGATAGGTGCTGGGCTCAACGATGTTACCAATATTTCGGGTGGACATATTTCACTTCAACGGCAAGCCAGAACGGTTGGCTTCAAACAGATTAAAATTGATTTATTGCCGATAGAATCGAAATCGGTGGAAGAAGAGGTTGCCAAAACCGAAGAAAAGAGCAACAGCAAGGCCAGCGATAGCAATAGCCCGATAGTAGTCGACGTTCGTACGCCCGAAGAGTTTCATTCCGGAGCCTATCCCGGTGCCGTCAATATCCCACTCGACGAGCTGATGCACCGACATGAAGAATTAGGCAATAATGCATCACGCGAAATTGTAGTTTACTGTGCGTCGGGCGCTCGCTCGGCATACGCACAGCGGATGCTGACGCAAATAGGTTATACCCAGGTCAAAAACGGTGGTGGAATAGCAGCTATGATGGCCCGGCGCAACAGCGTTATAGCCCAGCCAGCACAAGCATCAGACAAACCGTTGGTGGTCGATGTCAGAACACCCGAAGAGTTTCGTGGGGGAGCCTTTCCGGGAGCCGTCAATATCCCGTTAGACGAACTTCAGAACCGCATTGGTGAACTGGGAAGTAAATCGAGGGAGATTACCTTGTATTGCGCTTCTGGAGCACGTTCAGCCTACGCACAACGTTATCTTCAACAGATGGGCTTCACTCAGGTAAAAAACGGCGGGGGCTTGATGCACATGATGATGAAGAGATAGAGAAAGTCTGAAATAAAAATACAATATCCGAGTTAGCTTTTTTCGGGCAGGAAACGCCAGAACCGTTTGGGCAGAAACTGACGATGGACTTTATAGTTGCGCCTTTCTTCTATGTTGATAGAATGATAATACAGTTTCCATAGTGATTGAAATTTAATCTCAGCCGGATCGAGAAATTGGTCGTAGAGCTGTCCTGAATGGCGGTTCACGGGCAAGTTATCAAATGAGATGCGGCTGACGGTTTTTAAATCCCAGTGAAAGCCATAATTCCGTTTCAAGTCGTACAGTGTCCATATCTGGTCGGCAAATCTATCCTTAAAATGGGGAATGACCAATGGCAGCACATCGTATTGCGGCAGAAACGAAGCATAATAACTACCGTCGCCGGTTTGTTGAAAGCGCGTAAACATCTGAATTCGGTGCGCTTCGCGAACAACCTTTCGGTGAAGTTTCATTACTTCAAGTACCGGTAGCAGTGAAAAGTCGGATTCGATATTGTGCTCTTTCTCAACAACTAAGGCAATGTATTGAAATATCAACATGGGCACGTCCGGCAGTCCCGACAGGAAAACTCGATAAAGACGGTGCGCATTTTCACCTGAAGTGCGCTCCGCGACCTTTTTCCAAACACGTGCAGCTTTCTCTTCTTCGGTGGCAATGATAATTCTTTCGGCAAAAAGCGGAGGCTGTGCTCCATTTTCAGCAAAAAAAGCATCGGGCACCATCTTGAGTCGGTAACTCTCGAAAATGGAGGTAAGTAACCCTTCAAAACTATTGTCAAAAACGAAGGCAATCATTCCGTTAAAGCAATAGGTGTTTTTACGGGCTGAAAAAGATGCAATTGAATCGCGTCTGCGGGTTTTTGTCCTGTAAGCAAAATGGCCCGAACCTTTTCCGGCGATAGTTCCTGAATGGAAGATTTACCCTTCAGTTCGTTGCAGGTGATAAAATATTGAGCCCGTTTCATCACCACACCCATCTTTTTCAGGTGAACGGAAGTGAGCCGTCCGTTTCGTCGTCCGGCAAGAATGAGTTGTACCGATTTGGGGCCAATTCCCGGAACCCGGAGCAACAGGTGGGGATCTGCCCGGTTTATATCTACCGGATAGAGCCATGGGTTTCGCAACGCGTAGGCAATTTTGGGGTCTAATGCCAGATCGAGATCGGGTTGTTGGTCGTTAACAATCTCGTCGACATGAAACCCATAGAAACGCATCAACCAATCGGCCTCGTAGAGACGGTGTTCTCGCTGCAACGGCGGAACCCGCAATGCCGGAAGCCTTTTATCGTACTCGTTTACCGGAATATATCCCGAATAATAGACCCGCTTTAGTTTACGCTGGTTATACAAAGCATTCGAAAGTTTCAGAATGGTGCGGTCGGTATCGTCGGTCGCCCCAATTATCAATTGGGTACTCTGTCCGGCCGGTGAAAATTTTTCAACCCGCTTGAACTTTTGCCTCTCCTCTTTATATGCGTTAATCCCATCAGTTATCATCCGGATGGGTTTAAGAATCGATTCGAAATTTTTTTCCGGGGCCAGCCTTTTCAAATTATTCTCAGTTGCAATTTCCATGTTGACACTTAACCTGTCGGCCCATTTACCGGCCTCGCGTATCAATTCCTGACTTGCTCCCGGAATGACTTTCATGTGGATATAACCGTTGTATCGATGACGGGTCCGCAAATCCTTGACTGCTGCAATCATCTGCTCCATAGTATATTCAGCATTTCGCAGCACTCCCGAACTGAGAAAAAGGCCTTCGATATAATTTCGCCTGTAAAAACCTATCACCAGTTCCGAAATTTCGTCGGGGGTAAAGGCGGCCCGCTGGTGGTCGTTGCTGCGCCGGTTCACACAGTAGGCACAATCGTAGATGCAATGGTTGCTCATCATTACCTTAAGCAGCGAAATGCAGCGCCCGTCTTCAGTAAAACTATGGCAAATGCCCCATGCCGAAGCATTTCCTAAGCCACCCTGGGTGTTTGGCCGCTCGGTACCACTCGACACGCACGACACATCGTATTTAGCCGACTCAGCCAGAATCTTCAACTTTGCAAACAGCTTCTCCGAAATCATCCTCTTGATTATTATTTAATCATTTCATCCGACATTAAAATAATCAAAAATAAATATCCTTTTAATAATCTTTAAAAAAGTTGATTAATTGATAACCAATTTCATCCTGTAAATGACCCCTAAAGCTTGATTTTGAGCATTTTTTTGCTTAACTTTCTTATCCTGTATATCGAAATAAGAAAGGAGAAGATTATGCCCACACAACAACTAAAAGAATTCCTCGATCGGCAGCAAATCGCTTACACATCTGTTAAACACCAGGCTGCATCAACAACCCAGCGCATAGCGGCAGTCGCACATGTTTCAGGCGATGCCCTGGCAAAAACCGTGATGATAACAATCGACGGAGCAATGGCAATGGCTGTTTTACCGGCTCCACAACATCTCGACATCGAAAAACTGCGACAAGCAGTCGCTGCGCAAAAGATTGATTTGGCAACAGAAATGGCATTTGTGAACCGCTTTCCCGACTGCGAGGCCGGAGCAATGCCACCTTTCGGAAACCTTTACGGGATGAAGGTTTTTTTAGATAAATCACTTTCTCTGCATAACGAAATCTGGTTTAATGCCGGTACACACAGCGAACTGTTGAAAATGGCTATAGCCGACTTTATCGGGCTTATTCAGCCTGAGATTATAGATTTCAGCAGATAGCTTACCAAAATAGCAATGCCGGATACACTGCTGATAATTATGGAAAATCAACGAATTGCATTAATTTACAGAAAATGATAAAGAAAAAAAGCCGCTTAACAATGATGCTAAGCGGCTTGTACCCGGGGCGGGAATCGAACCCGCACGATATTGCTATCACTGGATTTTGAGTCCAGCGCGTCTACCAATTCCGCCACCCGGGCGCGTAGACTGCTTTTTGGAACAGCGGTGCAAAGATAACCCAATTTTCTAATCTCCGAAATTTTTTCCCAAAAAATGAGTCCGACACCCTAATCATTGTCTTAAATCTTTAAACTGATATTGAACATTTGTCATCTGAATTGCCGACAAATCAAATAAAACAATAATTTTGTTAAGGGAGTTTTGGCAGTTGATTGTCATGTGAAATATCCCGATTTTGATACCCTATGTCCAACGGAGACGATAAATATCTTTTCGACGCCATACGTCACGACGACCGCAAAGCATACGAAGCCATTTTCCGTCAGTATTATAAACCACTGGCGGGTTATGCCTTTCGGTTTTTGGGCGAAATGGCTTCAGCCGAGAATATCGTGCAGGATGTTTTCCTCCGTCTATGGCAAAAAAGAAAAGAGTTGGTTATCACCACCTCGCTGCAAAATTATCTGTTTCGTTCGGTAAAGAATCATTGCCTGAACCACCTCGATCACGAAAAAATCAAGAGTAGCTACACCAAATCGGTCGTATGTCGCGAAGCTGACAGACACGACTTTGGAGAATTCTTCCCGGAAATTGGCCTGCTGCACAAAATCGAAGTGGCTATTGGCGCACTTCCCGACAAGCGACAAGAAATTTTCAGGCTGGCCCGCGAAGAGGGGTTGAAATATCGCGAAATAGCTGAGCGGCTTGGCCTATCGGCGAAAACAGTCGAAGCTCAAATGACCCTTGCACTGAAATCGTTACGCGATACCTTGAAAGAGTATCGCAACCTGACCCTTTTTTTTATTTTCAGGAGTAAGGGTATTTAGCTATTTACCTGTCATAATGAAAGATTACAATAAAAAAAGAACCGGGAAATGTTGTGAAAACACCTAAAACCCGATGATAACAACAGACAAACGTGAAAACTGAGCATATAACACCCTACGAAAAAGAGGCCAAATGGACGGCGTTCCTGAATGGAGAGCCTGACACTGAGGCCCCGCTGCCCGAAGATGTTGATGGCTTCTCCGACTTTGAGCAGACCTGGGAACTTACTGGCATTGCCTACAGCCACGAGATGGCCGATACAGATGCCGCATGGCAAAAAATCAATCAAAAAATTACGGCTCCACATACCCGTATCATCCAATATATCCATCCGGTACTGAGGTATGCCGCTGTTTTGCTGGTCGTTGCTGGATTAGCTTTTGCAGCACGATACTATTTTACTGTAACACCCGAAAACATTGTTCCTGCCAGCCAACTGATTGCAGTAAGTACGATTGCCCAACCCGACAACATTTCGACTGTTACGCTGCCAGATGGCTCTATAGTTCAGTTAAATGCCAACACCAAACTGGAATATCCCGAAAAATTTGATCAAAAAATCAGGGTGGTAAAACTCTCGGGCGAAGCCTTTTTTAAGGTTGCCCACAACAGCCAATGTCCCTTTGTGATTGAAACCGAAGGGGCAGCTGTTGAAGTATTGGGCACATCGTTTAACGTTTCGGCCTACCCGGGCAACCATACCGTGGAAGTGAACGTGGCCACGGGAAAAGTCAGGCTTACCGAACGGATTGGCGAGAGTACCGAACAGGCCAAAGCCATTTTGCCAGCTGGTACCAGCGGAAGAATCGATCTGGTTACCGGAACCATTACCACCAATAATCACTTGTCAGTCAATTATCTTTCGTGGATTACCAAAGTGATAGAGTTTCAACGCACACCGCTTGCCGAGGCTTTCAGCCAGCTCGAAAACATCTATCATATCGATATCTCGTATGCCGACGAAACCATCGCTGCGCTACCTTATACCGCTAATTTTGCCAACAATGAAATTGATTATATTATGGATGTGATTGCCCGGACACACAATCTTTCCGTTACGAAAACCGGTAGCAGCTATCTCTTCGCGAGAAAGTAAATGGTGCCTGTCGTTTCGGTAGCTTTTGTCGCAGCACACCCACCCTTCTAAACAACCAACTTCTTACCTATGCAGCATTATTGTGC
>CAYOJD010000054.1:0-20710 GCA_964404205.1 uncultured Prolixibacteraceae bacterium | reverse complement strand
ATCCCCGGTAGCGAAATCTCGTTGCCGGGGATTTTTATATTGGGTAAGTGTGTCAATCAAACAAAAATTGAAGCAGGGTAAACCTAACCCAATATTTTGGGATAATTATCGGGTTATAATAAAGTTATTTACTTGGATTAAAGTTCGAAACAGCTGCTTTAACTATCCTTTTTGTTGGTTTATGCCAATAATTCGATGAATAAAACAGCGAATCCGATGTAAAAAGCAACGATTTTGAGATGTCGAACTTTAAATTCGATGGTTTTATCATCAATTTCGATGGTTAAAACACAAAAATCGTTGAATAAACCAACGAAATAATCATCCGGATGTACAATTTCATTGTTTTATACCATGATTTAAGTATAAAAAGCAAGGAAACCGATGAAAAAAGCAATAAGAAGTATGGCTTTTTCGCAGAAATTGATGTAAATTAGTTGAAAATAAGGTTTTATATCCTAAAAAAGCTTGTTATGGAAAAGCCCGATGTTGTTTCGATGGTTAGGCGCGAGATGAAAAAAAGAGGATTGAGCGAAGCCTATCTGGCACGCCACCTTCGGCTAAACCCTTCGACCGTGCATACCATGCTCAAACGCCAAACCATGCAGGTAAACCGGCTCATTGAATTCTCCGAACTGTTTCAGTACAATATTTTTCGCGAAGTGGCCGAAAAATTGCCCATTGCCACTCCCGATTATCGCGACAGCAGCGAGGCAGAGGCGCTGCGCAAACGGGTATCGGAACTCGAACTCGAAGTGCAGGTGCTCCGGCAAACCTTCCGCGACCTGGGAATAAGCCTGCTACAGGTTAAATCGCCGGGGGTGTAATTCAAAACCCCGGCAGTAAAATAAATCCTGCCGGGGTTTTGAATATCAGACAATAATTAAAATGTCTGGGCCAGTAAATTGGGGTGTTCGTGATAGATTTTAATTATCAGCTCTCCGAAAAGGGTATTGGCCCATGCAAACCACGAACGGGTGAAATCGGCGGGATTGTCTTTGTGGAACGATTCGTGCATAAAACCGGTGCCGTTGTGGGTAGCTTTCAGCATTTGCAAACAATGAACAATCTCTTTCTCGTCGACCGAAGTCATGGCGCGCAGAATAATGCCCATTGGCCAGATACGCTCTTTGCCCGAGTGCGGGCTGGCTTGCCCTTCGGCTGCTTTTCCTTTTAAATAGTAAGGATTACTGTCGCTTAGCAGAAATTTACGGGTATTTCGGTAGGGCAAATCATTGGGTTTATGGGCACCAAGGTAGGCGAGCGACATTAGCGACGGCACATTGGCATCGTCCATATAAAGGCGGTTCCCATAACCATCGACTTCGTAAGCATACATCTCGCCGAAATCGAGGTGCGGGGCCAGCGCCTGTTTTTTGATAGCGGCAAAGAGTTCGTTCGAGAAATCGCGGCACTGTTTGGCATAGGCGCTATCTTTCAGCACCGTTCCATAGATATCCGATAATTGTTCGAGCGAGATGGCAGCGAAAATATTGGAAGGTATCAGGTATGGAAAGTCGGTTGCATCGTCCGACGGGCGGAACATTGAGCAGATAAGCCCGGTATATTTTACCGGCCGACCGGTTCCCGAAAAGACCGGGGCATCCATCATGGCGTTGGTGGTCCGTATAAAACGATAGGGCGAAGTCCCATCTTTGCGTTGCTCGGTACGGAAAGTCTTTACGATAAGCCGCATGGCCTTGTCCCAATTTTTATCGAAGATGGTCGAGTCGCCGGTGAGCTCATAGTAGCGGCTCGAGAGCCTGACCACATAACAAAGCGAATCGATCTCCCATTTACGTTCGTGAACGCCGGGCGCAGCTTTGGGCAGGTCGCTGCTCCATTCCGAAACCTTGTTCAAATCTTTGTAAAAGGCATTGGCATAGGGGTCGGTGAGTACACATTTCACCTGACGGTTTACCAAACCATGGATAAGCGCTTTCAGTTGATTGTCATTCTTTATCAATGGCATATATGGCCATACCTGAGCGGTCGAATCGCGCAGCCACATGGCATCGATATCACCGGTAATAATAAACGTGTCGGGTTTTCCATCAATCACTTCGTAATCGACAGTGGTGTCGAGGGTGTTGGGGTAACAATTCTCGAACATCCAAGCCACCTCCTTGTCGGCAATTGCTGCTTTTACCTGCTGAATGGTTTTTTCAACCTCTTCGCTGATAAAAGTGCGTTTATCGGGCGACGGCCGGTTCGAAACAAAAGGCTGGTCGGATGGAAATAATGATGAGCCGAATGCTGCCGAAGGGGCAACGGCCAGTCCACCATACAATAGGGTGTTGTTACGGATAAAATTACGTCTGTCCATTTTCATTATCGGTTTAAAAGCTTTTTTCAATTGATGATAAAGCAGCGGCAGCAGTTGTTGTTGCAGCTGATTGGGATGCAAGATAACCAAAAAATAGCCTGAACCGGAAGTCAAATTTATCTTGCTTGAATATAGTTTGGCTTCCGCATATTTGCAGATACCCGAAACATGATATGGCTCAGCAGACAAATTGGTTCGATAGTTGTAAAAAAGATTCCCGATGACCGGCGAATTATTTTGATGGTTCCGTTACGACTCTCCGATTACTTTAAACCCCGGAACTTTTCTGGCCTGTGCGGCTTGCTCAAAGGCATAGGCCAAACGGATTAATACCGGCTCACTCCATGCTTTCCCGAAAAAAGAGAGCCCCAATGGCAGCCCTTTGTAAAACCCCATTGGAACCGTGATGGATGGATATCCGGCAATGGCTGCTGCCGACGAGCTGCCTCCGGTATAATGGTCGCCGTTAATGCAGTCGATATTCCACGATGGCCCGTTGGTTGGGGCAATTATTGCATCGAGTTGGTGTTCTTTCATTATTTTATCGATGCCTTCCTGTTGGGCAAACCGCTTCGAATCGGCCAGCGCTTGTTGGTAGGCTTCGGCCTCGAGGTTTGTGGTAGCCTGGGCTGCCAGCATGAGTTCCTGCTCAAACCAGGGCATCTCTTTACTATTATTTGCGATGTTGAAAGCGATAATTTCCTCCATATTCCTGGGCTTTGCCAATGGGTGGGTGGCCAGGTACCGGTTCAGGTCGGCCTTGAACTCGTATAGCAATACGGTAAACGATGGCTCATCCCATTTTTTATCGCTGTCGAAAACTACAGGGTCGATAATTTCAGCTCCCAGCTTTTTTAGGGTCTCGATGGCTTTTTCAAAACGCTCTTCGGTGCCCCGTATGGCCGACATTGAGCGGGCAATACCAATCCGGGCACCCTTCAACCCATCGGCATCGAGATATTGGGTGAAATTGTTCTCTATTTTACCCGGCTCAACCAGGGGTTTAGCATCCTTCTCGTCGTGAGCGGCAAGGGCTCCAAGCAGAATGGCAGCATCGGTCACTGTACGGCACATTGGACCGGCAGTATCCTGACTATGGGCGATTGGAATAATCCCCCTACGGCTCCAAAGACCGAGGGTTGGTTTAATGCCGACAATGCCGTTGATCCCCGAAGGGCAAACAATCGATCCGTCGGTTTCGGTTCCGATTGCTATTGCACAAAGATTGGCTGAAATAGCTGCGCCTGAACCTGAACTGGAGCCGCAAGGTGAGCGATCGGGCGAAAAAGGGTTTCTCGTTTGTCCGCCGCGGCCGCTCCAACCACTGCTCGACCTGGATGAACGGAAGTTGGCCCATTCGCTAAGGTTGGTTTTGCCCAGGATAACAGCCCCGGCCGCACGTAATCGGGCAACGATAAAGGCATCTTCAGGGGCGATGTTTCCCTCGAGGGCAAGCGAGCCTGCTGTCGTTTGCATTCTGTCGGCAGTATCAATATTGTCTTTTATCAGAACCGGGATACCGTGAAGCAATCCCCGCACTTTGCCTTCTTTGCGCTCGCCGTCCATTTGCGCAGCAATAGACAGGGCATCGGGATTGAGTTCGATAATTGAATGAATGATGGGGTCGACTGCGGCAATGCGTTCGAGGTATGTTTTACAGATTGCCTCCGATGTCATTTCGCCCGATTCCATTTTTTGTTGAAGTTGCTGAATGGTTAGCTCGTTAAGCTCAAAAAACGAAGGATCGAATGTTTTTTCGGCAACAGACTGATTGGTTTGAGTACAGGCAGCCATTCCGGTTGCAGCCAGCACTGCACTACCGATGGCTGTTTTTTTAAAAAAATGACGTCGTTTCATAGGCGAATGGGAATTGAATTTGAGGTTTAAATAACCATTTTCCTGATTAAAATACAAGGGTCCGAAAAGGGTGGGCTGCTTTTTGTGCTATTGTCAAAATGTCTTTTATTTGTCTGATGGAAAAAACTTGCACCCATGGTTGGTAAACTACTGCAAACCCTTTCGAAAGTTGGGATCAATGCCTTTTTCTTCTTATTGATAGCCACGATTGTGCTGGCCTGGTTCTTTCCATCGTATGGCACGCCCGAAAGTGTGTTTCAATTGCCGCGAATCGCGTCGTGGGGCGTTTCGCTGATCTTCTTCTTTTACGGGCTGAAACTTAGTCCCGAAAGCCTTCGCAACGGATTAAGCAACTGGAGGCTTCACCTGGTGGTACAACTCTCTACTTTCGTGCTTTTTCCGCTGATTATCCTGTTGCTCAGGCTGGTTTTCCCCGATTATTTTGCCGGGCTTATCGGTTTGGGTATTTTTTATCTCGCAGCACTTCCGTCAACTGTTTCATCGTCGGTGGTAATGGTTTCCATTGCCGGGGGGAATATGGCGGCTGCCATTTTCAATGCCAGTGTGTCGAGCATTATCGGTATTTTTATCACGCCGCTATGGATGAGCGGGATTATGGAAAAGGCTAACGCCGGTTTCGATATCGGGCATACCATTTTAAGACTCTGTCTGGAAGTTCTATTGCCCGTAGTGCTGGGTTTGCTGATGCACCATCGTTTGGGAAAGTGGGCCGGGCAGCATAAAATGGCCCTCCGTAACTTCGATCAGTTGATTATCCTGCTGATAGTCTATACTTCGTTTTGTGAATCCTTCTCGGGCAATATGTTTACCAACTTTTCGTTTGCCGAAATCGGTTTTCTGGCGTTGATGATGCTGCTTTTTTTCTTTGTGGTTTTTGGCTTGATGTATTTACTGGCCAATTTGATGCACTTTAATCGCGAAGACAGGATAACCATTCTGTTTTGTGGTTCCAAAAAATCGCTGGTACAGGGTGCCGTAATGGGAAAGGTCCTTTTTGCCGGCGACGCCCTGCTGGGTGTAGCCCTTTTGCCGTTGATGCTTTATCATGCCCTTCAGCTGTTGGCCGGAAGCACTCTGGCGCAGGCAATGGCCGTTTCGAAAAATAAGGAAACAGTGTGAAATAGCCTTATGTCAGAGCATCAGCACCGAGATGAATACCCCGCCCACAAAAACAATACCGCCAATAAACGTGTATAGCATAAATAGCAGGAGCGTTTTGAAGATCGTTTTTATCCATTTCTCGTTGTAAACTCTCCTGAAGGAAAGCAACGTGAAAGCAGTGAAGATAATCAGCGATATCGGGCCCGGCACATCGACCCTGAAGATGAGCGAAATGGCGACCAACAGCAGACTGACCATAAAAAAGAAGGTATGCCAGTGGATGGAAAGTACCAGATGTTCGACATAAAACCATTTCTTCTTTCGGAAGATAAGTTTAAGCAACAACGCGAAAAGCGGCATCAGTAAAAACATCAGGCGGGGGATATTTTCATCTATTTTTTCGGAGAGCATGGAGGCAAACTCTTTGCGGTCGAATTTCTTTATCTGCTGTTTCACCTGTTTTTCCATCCACCCGTCATTCGCCTGTTCGGCAAACTCGCTTTCAATTGCCTGTTTTGATGTCGAATCGGCACTAATGTCAAATACGACTCCCGATGGGGCATTAAATAACTCTTCGCGCCTTTCCCGTTTCTTTTCGACCGAATAAAGCAAAAAGAAAATAAAACTGACGAAGATATAAAACTTGATGGGCGACACATATCGGGCCCTTTTGTTCTGGTTGAAATGGATTGTCATGCGACCAGGATATATCAGCAAGTCGCGCAGGGTGGCCAATACCTTGGTGTCGAAATTATAACTGCTGCCCAGATAATCGTAAAGAAAATGGCCAAAGGATACATGTACTTTCGTGTTGTTCTGGCCGCATTCTTTGCAGTATTTATAATCGTCGGTATTTTCAGTTCCGCAGTTGGGGCATTTAATCATACGATTTTCAGGTCTCAATAAACGTATGGCTAATATAGGGTTTTTAGCGGTAATTGTTGGCGGAAACTCATTGTCACGCTCGATTATTTTTTCGGTCGGGAAACAATGTTATCATGCGTGCTTCGCCTGTAAAAGGTGGAGTTTCAAACATTTTTTTGTTAAATTTACCATCATTAAATATTGTTGGCCGTAAAATTTCACGATTTATACACAATACTGAAAGACAAACTAAATTTTATCCAATCGAATTCAACCATGAAAACATTCATCCAACTGATTGTTACCCTATTTATCGCATTTGTTGTTTACAGTTGCGGTCCGTCGCTCCCACAGGATCAGGAGAGTGCCGTTGGTACTTCGGCTGCTGCCGAATACTGGAACATGAACGATACCGGGACCGAAGGCGATGCCATTGTTTTGGAGAAAAACCGCTCTTCGATAGTCTCGAAATTCAAACTCCGTAATTTTGTTTTCAGCGTGAAGCTGCAAACCACCGAAGGGGCCGAGGGGCTATTGGCTTTTCATACCCGTGTAACCCCCGAAGGTGTGTTGGCCAAAGGGTACACCGTGGCCATTAACAACAGCGATTATAGCGTTGGCTCCCCGCAGAAGAGCGGCAGTCTGTCGTTGATCCGAAACAATTTTGTCCGTACGGCCAGCGATGGGAAGTGGTTCGATATCACAGTTTCCGTTGAGGGCAACCTGATTAAAGTATCGGTCGATGGTTATCTGGTGGCGGAATATACCGAGCCGGCAAACGCCTTCCGTTTGCCCGATGTGGCAACGCGATTGCTTTCTGAGGGACAAATGGTTATTTGCAAAACCAACGGATTAGGTAAAATTCTCGTTGGCGAGATGAGTGTAAAACCGCTCAACCCCAAACTTTCAAAGGCCGAAACAATGCCTCAGGACGAAGTGGCAACGGTAATCGATTCGCTGAACCAGGTCGGTTTCCCGCTAATCGATTTTCACGGGCACCTGAAAGGAGGCCTTACAATGGAACAGGCCCGCGAACATGCCCGACAGAATGGGTTTAATTACGGTATTGCTGCCAATTGCGGGTTGAAATTTCCGGTAACCAGCGATTCAACACTCAATGCCTATCTCGATGAAATCAGTGCCGAGCCTGTTTTCAAGGTAATGCAGGCCGAAGGGCGCGAATGGGTGACCCTCTTTTCGCCCGAAGCGGTGGCCCGTTTCGATTACATCTTTACCGATGCCATGACCTGGACCGACCATAAAGGCCGCCGCTTGAGGCTTTGGATTCCTGAAGAGACATTCGTCGAGAACGACCAGCAATTTATGGAGATGATAACTTCGAAAATCGAAGCCATCATGTCAGCCGAGCCGGTCGATATCTATGTCAATCCCACTTTCCTGCCCGAACAACTGGCTGCCCGCTACGATTCGCTATGGACACCTGAACGGATGAACAGGGTAATCAACGTGCTGAAAAAAAATCAGGTGGCACTCGAAATCAATGCCCGGTACAAAATCCCTTCCATCGAATTTTTGAAAAGGGCCAAAGCAGCCGGCGTAAAATTCACCTTTGGGACCAACAATACCAGGAACGATGATCTTTACCGGCTGGAGTATGGCATCGATGCCATCCGTAAACTGGGACTTACGCCCGACGATATCTTTTTGCCCCGTCCGAAAGGCGAACGCAAAGTGTTGAAGATGGGGCTTCCGGCAAAAGTGACCGGATGATTTTCGTTGGCAAACAAGGATTTGACACCGGATTGTTGTAACTTCGATCAAGCAATTCAATTGAAACTACTTCATTTATTAACCAAAAATATAAAAGCCATGTTCGACAAACAGGTTTATATCGAAAGAAGAAACCAACTTCGTCAGCGAGTAGGCAAGGGGTTGATTCTTGTTCCGGGGAACAATGAGTCTCCAATGAATTATCCTGAGAATACTTATCATTTCCGGCAAGACAGCACATTTCTCTATCTCTTCGGATTGGATATTCCGAATCTTTTTGGATTGATCGACTGCAACACCGGCAACGACTATCTCTTTGGCGACGATGTCGGCATTGAAGATATCATTTGGATG
Source organism: uncultured Prolixibacteraceae bacterium (assembly GCA_964404205.1). Classification (GTDB taxonomy): domain Bacteria; phylum Bacteroidota; class Bacteroidia; order Bacteroidales; family Prolixibacteraceae; genus CAZWBR01. The sequence goes on along the minus strand of CAYOJD010000054.1, from coordinate 12,456 downwards.
GGACCGCAAAAATCGATGAAAGAGCTGGCTGCTACGGTGGGTGTTGAGAAGACCTATCATTATCAGGAGGTTTTTAGCAAGGTCAATCAATGTTTGTGGAAAGGTTGCCGTGCTCATTTTTTACCCCCTTATCGTGCCGAAAATAAACTATTGCTGAAAAACCTGCTGGGTATCCATACCGCAAAATTGGCCGATTATGTTTCGATGGAGATGCTGAAAGCGCTTGTCGATATGCGTTCGGTGAAGAGCGAAGCCGAGATTGCCGAAATTGAACAGGCTTGTGCCATCGGTTATAACATGCATGTGGCCGCCATGAAGATGGCTAAACCGGGAACGATGGAGCAGGAAATAGCCGGGACTATCGAAGGAATCGCGCTGGCAAGCGGCACCGGGACCTCTTTCCCAACCATCCTGACCCAGAATGGCCAGACCCTTCACAACCACAACCACTCATTCCGTCTTGAAGCCGGCCGCCTGATGATTGTGGATGCCGGTGCCGAATCGAATAACCATTATGCCAGCGACTTTACCCGTACCATACCGGTAGGGGGCAAATTCACCCCAAAGCAACGCGACATTTACAACATTGTGTTGGCCGCCAACAATAAAGCCACCTCGCTGGTAAAACCCGGCGAACGTTATCTGGATGTCCATCTGGCCGCCAGCGAAGTAATTGCTTCCGGATTAAAAGATCTGGGATTGATGAAGGGCAACGTAAAAGATGCCGTCGCTGCCGGGGCACATGCCATGTTTTTCCCGCACGGCCTGGGCCACATGATGGGGCTCGATGTACACGATATGGAAGATTATGGCCAGATTTATGTCGGTTACGACAACGAAGTACGCCCTGTTGACCAGTTTGGTACGGCTTACCTTCGTTTGGGGCGCCGCTTGCAGCCGGGATTTGTCATTACCAACGAACCCGGAATCTATTTTATCCCGGCCCTGATTGAAAAGTGGGAACAGGAAAAGATCAATGCCGAATTTATCAATTTCGATAAGGCGAAAGCATATATTGGCTTTGGAGGCATTCGTATCGAAGACGATATCCTTGTTACCCCGAACGGAAGCCGAATCCTCGGTCGCCGGGTACCGGTTGACCCGGACGAAGTGGAGGCCATTGTGCAAGGGTAACTACTGTAACGATATGGGTTTCGGGATTGGCGATTTGCCACTCCCGAAACTTTTCTTTCAGATAAAAATAACCCATTCAATTCCCGAAGCTATGGATCGCAAAACAGCTTTGATACATTGGACCCCACGCCTGTTGGGGCTGCTGACCATTATGTTTTTCAGCCTGTTTGCGCTCGATTCATTCGAACCGGGTCTCCCTTTCTTCAGGCAAATTGCTGCCTTTTTGATGCATCTGATTCCGTCATTCGGACTTGCCGCTATCCTTATACTGGCCTGGAAAAATGAAATGGCCGGAGGTATAGTGATGGTGGTCATCGGAGTGGTTTTATCGGTGCTGGTGTTTAATCTGAATTATCAACGTTTAGGCTCGGCACCAAAGAGTCTGGGGATAATAGCACTGGTAACTTTTCCCTTTATTTTGGACGGGATATTGTTTCTTTTCAGCCATTACTGGAAGAAGAGGCACCGTTAATCGTCCATTTTACTTTACAATTCCCATATTTCGGTTTATTTTGCACCGGAAAGCAATCATCAATGCCCAGATATTTTATACAACTCTCGTACGATGGTACTGCCTGCCACGGTTGGCAGCTACAGCCCAATGCCCGTTCGGTGCAGGAAGAGGTCGAAAAGGCCCTGTCGACCATCACCCGTGAAAAGGTGGAACTGGTTGGTGCAGGCCGTACCGATGCCGGTGTGCATGCATCGTATTATATTGCCCATTTCGACCTGAGCAACGAATTTGTGGATTTGGTGCATCTTGCCTTCAAAGTCAATTGTTTATTGCCGTTTGATATTGCCGTGCAAAAGGTTACAAAAGTTGGCCCCGAAGCCCATGCCCGTTTTGATGCCACCTACCGCGAATACAAATTTTTTATTTCAACTACAAAGAATCCTTTTCATCGTCACTTTTCGATGAAGGAAACCCGTCCACTTGATATTCAAAGCATGAACAAAGCTGCGGCTACACTTTTCGGTTATACTGACTTTACCAGTTTTAGCCGACTGGGAAGCGACGTGAAAACCAATAACTGCATTATCTATAAAGCGGAGTGGAACGAAGCCGGGGGACAACTGGTTTTTACCATCCGGGCCGACCGTTTTCTGCGAAATATGGTCAGGGCTATTGTTGGCACGCTGCTCGACGTAGGATTAGGAAAAATTACGGTTGATGATTTTGTCCGAATCATTGAACAGAAAGATCGTTGTGCTGCCGGCACGAGCGCCGAGGCAAAAGGGCTCTTTTTAGTTGATATCGGATATCCCGAATCGGTTTATATCCGTTAGTTAACCGTTGCTGAACGTTAGCTGTTCCAGATTTCCCAGGCTGCCAGCGCTTGAAGGTGCAGCATTTCCAACCCGTTTTTAATCACAACTCCTCTTTCTTTTCCGCGACGGAGAAACGCTGTTTCTTCGGGATTATAGACCAAATCGTACAACAGATGCGATGCGCCAAGCCATTGGTAAGGTATAGGTGGAAAAGTATCTATTTTCGGGAAAGTTCCCAGTGGCGTTGTGTTTACGATAACCGTGTGCGAGTCAATCATCTCTTTGGAGAGATCGTTGTAGTTGATTGACTGCGAATTGAAAGGAGTCCGCGAAACTTGTACCGGATCAATGTTTAACGCTTTCAGCGCAAAAAGTACGGCTTTCGAGGCGCCGCCCGTACCCAGAACCAGTGCCCGTCGGTGATGGGGTTGCAGCAAAGGACGGATAGATTCCCTAAAGCCGATAACATCGGTATTGAATCCTCTCAGCACAACGCCTTTTGCATGATGCCCGATCCGGATGGTGTTGACAGCCCCGATGGCTTTGGCCGCATCGTCTATCTCGTTCAGAAAAGGGATTATCTGCTCTTTGTACGGAATTGTGACGTTGAGCCCCTTCAAGTTTTCAGTATTGGAAATGATGTCGGGAAACCGGTTGATTTCGGGAATCTCGAAATTCAGATATTCGGCATCGATACTTTCCTGCTGAAATTTTTCGGTAAAGAAACGGCGCGAAAAAGAGTGGGTCAGCGGGTAGCCGATCAATCCAAATTTCTGGGTCATGACGTTGAGATTAATGCTTTATTGTTTTTTCGATGCAAATTCATCAATCATCTCCTTAATCCATTTGATTTTTCGGCAGGATGGAAATGATTCCATAAAATCGTGGTGCATATTGAAATCTTCGCTAAGTGCCTGCTCCAATACCGGAACGGCCAGTTCCTGACGGTGATTGGCAATCAGATAACCCGCCAGCCGGTAATTGATGGCCGGACAGGCCGCTTCGCTTTCCGTGGCTTCGGTCATCGTGATAACCGCCATGTCGATTTGACTGGTTTGATAATAATACTCGGCCAGCGCAATTCGGAAGTCTGGATTGGTTTCATCGATATCGATAGCTTTCTGAAAGGCATTCTCGGCATCGAAGTACTGGTGCAACGCACTGTGGGCTTTCCCCAACGCATTCCAGCAATCGGCACAGCCGGGATCGAGGCTTAATGCCCGTTTCAACATGGCAATGCTCCGTTCGTATTGTCCTTTAACCAACACAATGATGGCTGCACCATACCAGGCATCGGCATTTTTGGGATCAATGACGATAGCTTTATCATAATGAAGCGAAGCTTTCTCCAAATCGTCGAGCTGGAAGTAACATTCGGCGATATAGAGGTTGGCCTCTACCGAGTTGCGGTCGTATTTCAGGTATTCGAGATAACATTCAACAGCCGCATGGTATTGTTCGATTGCCGACAACGAGTTGGCTTTGTTGAAAAGCGCCCCGGTATATTTGTCGTCGATAGCCAGCGCAAAGTCGTAAGCTTCTATGGCTTCGCCGTACCGTTCAAGCCTGCTGTAAACAATCCCCAGGTTGTACCAGGCCGATTCGGAGAAGGGATCGATATCGAGATATTTGTTGTAAAAAATAATGCTCAACAGGTCGAGTTCCAGCTTGTCGTAACAGAACGCCAAATCGTAGATGACACTGTCGTTCGTTTGATTTTCCTGATAGGCTTTTTCGAGGTAAATCGCAGCGTTTCTGTAATTCTCGTTCTGAATAAAGGATGTGGCTATCTGATAGAATATATCGTCTCGCTCGTCGAGCGAGAGCTTTTCAATCTTCTCGAAATAGCTGTTGGCCACTTTTTCTTCGCCGGAAAGGTTGTGGGCAATGCCCAACATCAGCAACACATCGGGATTCGATGATTCGATAGCCGACAGGTGATTCAGCAACTGCATCGCCTTGTCGAACTTCATCTGTCCCATCAGTATCTGTGCTTTCTTAATCTTGACAATGGTGGAATTGGGATGTTGTGCCAGCGCAATTTCGCAAGCCTGAAGGGCATTGGTCAACTGGTTCTTTTCGATGTAATGGTCGGCAATATGCTCGAAATCCGACACATCGAAAAATTCAGTCCGGTCTTCAGAAAGCATGCGTTTATAGCGTTTTACCACACCGGCAAACTCCATGCTTTCATATCCATCCCTCGATTCTTCCCGCATCATAGCTCCAACAGTTTTCAGGTTGCAAAGATAACAAAATGGCCTATTCAGGCTGATGTACGTCGCGCAAAAGATCGTTAACGGTTTTCACCGGATTAAAAGTGATAGCCGGTACTTCGACAAAAAGGGTAATCCAGTCAGACATTGCCCCATTCCAAAGACCCGGCAGTTCTTGCGCTTTCAATGGTTTACCATCTTTCGACTTGTGCGAGATAAAGCCGGTTTCGGGATCGCTGTATTGCAACAGGTCGAACTTCTCTCCCTTGTAATTGCGCACCCCGCAAACCAAATCGACCGGATTGAAATGGGTGGCTGCCTGCGCAATGGCTTGCTGCCGGGCTTCTTGCATCTCAATCTGGCTACTCTCGACCACCTGTAGCGAAATGGTTCCATCGGGATTGACAGCCCAGAACGGGCCTCCGCCAGGTTCACCTTCGTTCTTCACCATGCCGCACACCCTGATGGGGCGGTCGAGTTTACCCCTGAGATACTGCATCAACTCCGCTTTCTCGGTATAATAGAGACTCTCAGCGGGGATAATGCAAAGCTCATCTTCGGCAAAGTTGACGATTTCGGCAATCTGGTGGTCTGAAACAGCAGACGCAGGCCGTTGCAATATTTTCAAATAGTCGAAAATTCGTTCCCGATAGGTGAATAGCAATCCTGCCAGTGCCTTTTTATATCGAACGGTTTCCTCTTTTAATCGGTCGGGAACCACATTGTCGATGTTTTTGACAAAAATCAGGTCAGCATCGATATCGTTGAGGTTCTCGAGCAACGCGCCATGGCCGCCCGGGCGGAAAAAGAGTTTCCCGTCGGTGGTGCGGAATGGTTCATTGTCGGCCCCAACGGCTATGGTGTCGGTCGAGGGTTTCTGTTCCGAAAACGAAATATGATATTTCACGCCAAAGAGGGGTTCGAAAACGTTAGCCTTTTCGGCGATTTTATTCCGGAAGTAGGCGAGGTGCTCGGGCGAGACGGTAAAATGGAGTTGTACATTCCCCTCCTTGTCGGCTCCGTAAAGTGCACCTTCTACCATATGTTCCTCGGCAGGCGTACGGCCCCCTTCCCGATAACTGTGGAACAACAGTAATCCTTTGGGCAGGAAACCGTAATTTAACCCTTTCGGCGAAAGCAGGTAATCGATAATCTCGACATATTTCAACCGACCATTTTCATCTTTTACTCCGTTAAGACCCTTTTCAATTTCAGAAAAGAAGGTAAAGTCGGTCAGCCGTTCGAAGAAATGGGCCACATTTTTATGGCTACCATCGGCCAGCAATTGAACGGCCTGGTCGTTATCAACACAGTTTTCGGCAAAGGCAAACAGCGACTGGAACATACGGCTGGCTGCGCCCGAGGCCGGCACAAATTTGACCGGGGCAATCCCGGCTTCGATTTGCTCATTGAATTTTTCAATCAACTCGTCGGCCATTGTACCTTTCAACACGGTGATACCATCGGCTTTGACAGCCGGTTTAACCAGTTGCATAAAAGGAAACCCTTTTTTGAAGTGGCTGATTTGCTTTTCAATCTCGGCCACGCTGCTTCCGCGTTGGCTGATTTGGTCGATATCTGATGCTGTAAACATGATATTTATGTTTGTGTTGGGTTAAAGTTAAAAAAAGGGTTGACATTTGGAAACCATTTCCCGCGCATAAACCAAAGAATTATCGACACTTTTTTGTTGATAGAAACCACTACATTTGCCCCGAAATGACAACTAATTCGACAACACATCAGTTTCCGTGGGGCCACTCGAAGCGTTACAACGACTTCTCGTCCTATTTCAGGAAGCTTTTCGACGGAAGGGTGCAGAAAATAGCTATCGATGCCGGTTTTACCTGTCCCAACCGCGATGGCAGCCGTGGCCGTGGCGGCTGCACCTATTGCAACAACAAAACATTTAACCCTTCCTATTGTCATTTGGAAGAGCCTGTTCCCGTTCAGGTCGAAAAAGGGGTCGATTTCTTTGCGAAAAAATACGATACGATGCGTTTTCTGGCCTATTTCCAGGCCTACTCCAACACCTATGCGCCGGTTGACCACCTGCGCCGGCTTTACACCGAAGCGTTGCAACACCCCAAAGTGATGGGGCTGGTCATTGCCACCCGTCCCGATTGCCTGTCCAACGAGGTGCTCGACCTGCTCGAAGAACTTTCGCAGCAATATTACCTGTCGGTTGAACTGGGGCTCGAGTCGGTAAACGACGAAACGCTGCTGCGCATCAACCGCGGCCATAACTGGGCCGAATCGGTAAAGGCGATCGAAGCTTGTGCCCAACGAAAAATTGATACCTGCGCCCATCTTATTTTAGGGCTTCCGGGCGAAAGCGACGAGGAGGCCATTCGTCAGGCCGTAATTATCTCATCGATGCCGGTAAACAGCATCAAACTGCACCAGTTGCAAATCCACAAGGGAACGGTAATGGCCAAACAGTACCGCGATAATCCCGGTAACTTTAAATTATTTGAAGTCGATGAATATGCCCAACTGGTGGTACGTTATCTCGAACAGCTGAACCCCGCCATTGTGATACAGCGTTTCGTCAGTTTTGCCCCGGCCGGCATGGTGATAGCCCCGCAGTGGGGACTGAAGAATTTCGAGTTTGTGGCCAAAGTCGAGAAGCTGCTCGAACAACAGGATAGCTGGCAAGGCAAGCGGTGGGATGTAAAATAATACTTCCGGTCGGGTATAAGTTCAGCTATCGTTTCGGCACGGTTACGCACCGCATCAAGTGCTCACATAAGGGGAGTTAATGCGGAGTTGATGCGGAGTTGATGCAGAGTTGATGCAGAGCTGTCCTTTACTAAAATAAGTATAAAGTTTGAATAAGTGGATTCAGTATACAGTGAATTTTAGTTTCGGTTTTAAAGGTACTTTTTAAGCTCATAGCCAGAATACAATCTGACATAAGTATTAAAAACGTTACAAACAGTAAAAAAAGCCGACTGTGCAACCCTCGCAAGGGGTAGTTTTATGTATTTTGATTAAGAAATAAATTTTGTGAAATTCGCAGCAGGGAATGTGGGAGCCGAATCGTTTTACACCAAAGCGATGATTACAAACATGTTTGAAAATAAAAATAGAATGTGATGGATATTTTTGACAAATTACATACCGGAGAAGCAGTTTCGAATAATGATCCTGAATTTGTCAAGATTTTTGAAATTGTAAACCGAACGAAGATACTATCTGTAGAAATGAATCGTTCTGTTGATAGTAGTGACATTCGGAAAATACTGGGTGAAATAACCCGTTCTGTAATTGATGAAAGTACAACCCTGTTCACGCCACTTCACATCAACCTTGGGATTTTTACCCGTATAGGCAAAAATGTTTTTATCAATAACGACTGTACTTTCCTCGATATTGGTGGAATAACCATTGAGGATGATGTGTTGATTGGCCCTAAGGTATGTTTGACAACAGAAAGTCATCCGATAAATCCGCTGGAGCGAAAAACGCTACTGGTAAAACCAATTGTTATTAGACGAAACGTTTGGATTGGAGCCGGAGCAACGATTTTGCCCGGAGTAACAGTTGGCGAAAATGCAGTGGTTGCAGCCGGTGCTGTCGTTACAAAAAATGTTCCCGATAATACCGTAGTTGGTGGTGTTCCGGCAAGAATCATTAAATCTGATTGTAAGTGAGGTTTTGAATATTTTCATCGATAGATCCGAACAGGGCATTTCAACGAACTATCCTTTTTTATCATTGGGCATTTAAAGCTTTGCCTCAATGAATCATTATCTCATACTTATTTCTTCGCGGCAATGGTTATCTTTACCATCGGTAAATGAGTTGGCTGACATTAAGCCAGCTCCCTATTTATCCATTTCTCTTTAAAACCATTATCGTGATATGAACTTTCCGGTAACCATTTACGAAGTGATACGTGTTGTCGAGGGGGTGCCGCTTTTTCTCGACGAGCATCTCGACCGGCTGTTCCATTCGGCCCGTTTAACTGGTGTCGATACAATTCCCGGCCCGGTGGCGCTTTCGTTGGATATCCAAAACTTTCTTCAGCGCGAAGGCCGTTTGGAAGGAAATATTAAACTGGGCATTTTGCTGAATGACGATATGAATCAGCCCACCGTCGAGCTGGCCTATATTCCGCACGCCTATCCTTCGGCCAGTGATTACCGCGACGGGGTGAAAATAGTTTCGCTCTATGCCGAAAGGCCGTTGCCCAATGCCAAGGTTCAGCACAACCAACTGCGCGAAGAGGCTAACCGGCTGATGGCTGAGAAAGGGGTTTACGAAGTGATGCTGGTCGACCGAAACGATAAGGTGACCGAAGGAAGCAAATCGAACCTGTTCTTTATCCGCGACAATATGGTTTTTACCTCACCGCCCGAGAAAGTGCTGGAGGGAATAACCCGCAACAGGGTGATTGCCCTTTGTCGAAAAGCGGGTATTCCCGTTGTTGAGGAGGAGATTCCATTCGGACGGCTCGATGGTTACACCGCTGCTTTTATCACCGGGACATCGCCCAAAGTTTTACCTATATGTATGGCCGATGAGGTGGCTTATGTCACCGACTTGCCGCTGTTGCGGAATATCATGAAGCACTACGACGAGGCCATCGAAAACTATGTTGCACATCACCGCAACGAAAATGGTTTGGTAAGCTGAATTTGACTGCCTATTTTTGTCGGACAAAATAATAAATGCCGATGATTGATATCCTCTTGCAACACCGTACCATCCGAAAATACAGTGACCAGCCTGTTGACGACCATCTGCTGAAGTTGATTCTGGAAGCCGGGTGCCGCGCATCGACAACGGGAAATATGCAGGTTTACAGTATTGTTGTTACCCGCGACAATGCCATGAAGGAAAAGCTGGCCCCCCTTCATTTCAATCAGCCCATGGTAAAAACGGCGCCGGTAGTCCTTACTTTTTGTGCCGATTTCAATCGTTTCAACCAGTGGTGCGAAGCCCGTCAGGCCAATCCGGGATACGATAATTTTCTTTCGTTTACCACTGCTGCCATCGATGCGTTGCTGGTGGCGCAGAATGTGGCTGTAGCCGCCGAAAGTCAGGGATTGGGCATTTGCTATCTGGGAACGACTACCTATATGGCTCATCAGCTCATCGAGCTATTGCAGTTGCCCAAAGGGGTAGTGCCGGTAACCACCCTCACGTTGGGCTGGCCCGACGGGATAGCCGAACAAATCGACAGACTTCCGTTAGAGGCTGTAGTCCATTACGAGACTTATACCGATTTTACGCCCGAAAGGCTCGATGCCATTTATCGTGAAAAGGAGACCCGTTCCGATAACCAGAAGTTTGTTGCCGAAAACGGAAAGGAGACTTTGGCGCAGGTGTTTACCGATGTCCGTTACAAAAAAGCCGATAATGTGGCCTTCTCGAAGATGTTTCTGGAAGTGTTGGCTCAACAGGGTTTTATGAACCAGTAAAACGGGACAATGGAAAAGATGAATTATCAGGTTGCCCCTGAATTTGCCCATTTGGAGGAGTGGCTTTGCCGATTGCCGGAGTTTTTTGCCTGCGAAGGGGAGCGTTTCTTTAAGAACCGGAACGAAATCAGGGTATTCGAAACTAACGGGATCGTGATCAATGTCAAAGAGTTTAAAATCCCCAACTGGTTCAACCGTTTTTCGTATGTCTATCTTCGCGGTTCGAAAGCCAAGCGGTCGTACCAATACGCCCGTCGTTTCGGGATACTGGGTGTTCCAACGCCCACCGCTGTCGGTTTTGTCAATTGCATCAAGTATGGGTTGCTTGCCAAAAGCTACTACGCCTCTGTTCATCTTCGCTTCGATTATACACTCAAGGCTGTAAGGGGCTTCGAGCCCAAACTCAGGGATGAAATATTCAGAAAGTGGGTACGGTTTACATCCGACAAACTGCATCGGAATGGCATTTTTCACCTCGACTATTCGCAAGGCAATACATTGATTACGGTTGGCGGGAACGAATATCATTTCAGCATTGTCGATCTGAATAGAATGGAGTTTGGGCCGGTTTCGTTCCATAAGGGATTGACTAATTTTTGTCAATTGGGGCTCGACGATGCGATGCTTAAAATCGTCTCCGATGAATATGCCCAAATACATGGCCGCGATTCGGCTGAAGCTTGTCAATATATATTGGACTATTCGCACAAAAGGGCAGCGCGACGTCAGAAAAAGGAGGATACCAAGGCTTTTTGGCGGAAGCTTTTTAAATTCGGTCGCGTCGAAGGATAAATTTTTTCAGGTAATAAAGGATCGGATTTTTATATTTGAGCTGTTTCCACGGACGGCTGCCATGGGGTTGGTGCAACACCGGAAAATCTTTTGATATATAATTTTTGAAGCCCAATGCCCTCGATTGGCGGGTAATCGGCACATCGAACCAGTCGAGCGACGGGTCGAGTTGGTTGAAATCGTAAGCTTGTAAAAAAAGGTTGGTTAACTTGATGCAGCAAAAACTAATACTGTCTTCTGACACATAGGTTCCGGCTTTGCCATCTTTGGCGGCATACAGATAGGGGAAATTGACATTGTTGTCGTGGTCGACGGTTACGGCACCAATCAATCCGGCATCTTCCAGTTCGTCAGCCAGACGGTTCAGCCCCTCAACGGTCGATTGCCCAATCACCACGTCCGACTCGATGATTAGCAGATGGCCATTTTCCCTTAATGCATATTGTTGGGCCATCAACAGGATAGTCCGGTAATTGGGCGATTTCTTTTGTGTGTGCTTTTCGAGGCCAATAACATGGTAGCCAAATTCGTTGGCGTGGTTATCGAGCCACGAACGGGTTTCGGTGGTGCTAAAGTCGTCAAAAATATAATAATCAGAAGTCCGTGCAGTGGCCGAAAGCGAGCTGACAGTCTCTTTCAATGTGGATAGGGAATCTTTAACCGGTGTAATAATCACTAACTCTTTCATCCGTAAATAATTTATTTAAGCTGGCGGGTGATGCCCTCTTGCCGATACTTTTTGATATCGGTTACTGTTTAACAGCGTTTCCCCGTTTTAACCGCTTAAAAAATGATAATGCAAAGTAAATAAAAGAGTCCGAAACCCAAAACGATAGTGCTATCGTGGTTTTTTACTATTTTTGCTGACAATAAAAGAGGCTGAAATTCATGAGTATCGTACACTATTATATCCTTTGTTGGAACGAAGAGCGAATTCTTCCACAGGTATTGGATCACTATTCAAAATTCTGCCAAAAGATGGTGGTGATGGACAACGAGTCGGACGACCGTTCGGTGGAGATTATTCAATCTTACCCCAATGCCGAAGTACGGACTTATCAGTCGAACAGCCAGATAAGAAACGATATTTACCTCGAAATTAAAAATAATGTCTGGAAAGAAAGTCGGGGGAAAGCCGATTGGGTGATTGTGTGTGACACCGATGAAGTCCTGTTTCACCCTGATATCATCAATAAACTGGATGAACTTAAAGCGCAGGGATATTCAATTGTAAAACCAATTGGTTACGATATGATCAGCGAAACCTTCCCTGACAATATATTTGAGGTGAAAATGGGCGTGAGGGATACCCGTCATTTTAGCAAGTGCATTCTTTTTAATCCTGACTTGATTGAGGAGATTAATTTTCAAGCCGGTTGCCATAAATGCTATCCTGCCGGGACGATAAAGATGTATAATGAAGAGGATATCAAGTTGCTGCATTTTAAGATGTTGGGTCTCGATTATGTCCTTGGCCGAATCGATAAGCTGAAGCAGCGGAGCAGCCAGCAGGATATTGCAAACAAATGGGGCAAGCACCGCCACTGGCCGCAACAGAAGCAGATCGATACTTTTAATCAGAAGATGAAAGAGGCAGTTGAGGTATTCCCCGATCC
>CAYOJD010000053.1:3070-20727 GCA_964404205.1 uncultured Prolixibacteraceae bacterium | reverse complement strand
CCGATAGTTCCATAAAAAAACCTTCAAGGTTTTTAAATTCCTTGAAGGCTTGATATGTTTCAATCGGCTAAAGGTTAAAACCTAAACCCGATTTCAAATTCAAACTGGTTCATTTGCAACTCCACCTGCTGTGCCGGATCAAGCGGGTTGCTGCCCGATATTTTGTTGTTCAATGCATAAACAACGGCAAAGTCGAGCGCCTTGGTCCCAATATTCCGGGTATAACCGGCTGTAATATGGCTTTCAACTACACCCGGGGCCAATATATTGAAAAGCACCTCCGACGATGGAACCGGCGATTGGCCATGCGAGAACCCAACACGCAATGTCGATTTCTCGGAAACCATATATTCGCCCCCAACCTTGACCACAAACATATCTTTCCAGCCAAAACCGCTGCCATTGTCACTGCCAAGCGGGGTGTACATCGGGTTACCCATATAGCCCCCCGAACCGTTCGGCACCATCGGCATTAAAGCCATCGTGTTAAGCCGGTTGCCTATCGATTTCACCTTGCTGTAGAAAATCTGCTTCACATCAAGCACCAAATTCAACTTTCCGGTCGGCTTGTAGGCAATACCGGCACTCCAGTTCGCCGGTACATCGAACTTCCCGCCTTCGGCAAACAACCCCTTATAGCGATCAAAAGCCTGCATCCATATCGGGGTCTGGAAAGTAGCCCCCACATGAAATTGCTCCGAAAGCTTTCCGATAATACCAATCTTGCCCCCGATACCCAGCGCCCTGTCGGCCCCGTTGTTGGTTACATTCATCGGCGACTGCGACATCCCAAAATTAACGAATGCCTGTAAACCTTTGGCTTCAAACGATTGCCAGCTGCCAATCGCGCTTAGGCCAATGCTCCAGTTTTCGCCAAGCGCCCGGCTGTACTGAATGGCCGCGAAAAGCTGCATCAGGTTCACCCCCGTTGGTTCCGAAACGCCTTGCATCGGGTTGCTCCCGTCGGGCATTGCCGGCCCATCGAGATATTGCGAATAAAATGTTCTCTCCGGGTAGTTGGTATTCATCCCTCCATTACCATAGAGGGCAACTCCCAACGCATTTTTACTGCCTACCATAAAATTGGCCGCTATCGAGGGCATCACAAACAGTTTGCTTTCGCTCGTCACCTTGCCGGGGGCCAATCCAAATGCCGGAGGAAACGAATTGGGGATACTCGGTTCCCCCGTGATGGTGTACGACCGGTTAGGGTTAAACAGACCGGCAGCAATGCCGTACCCTTTGCCATAACGGACCAACCCTGCCGGGTTGTTGGCCCCAAAGAGCGATGTTTCGTACAGGGCAATACCGGCACCGCCCATCCCTTTGCTCCGCGTTCCGTATGCCAGACTAAAATAACCGTCGGTAGCAATGGCCTGTTCCGGCACAAGCAGCATGATAGACAAACATGCCGCAATCATTGAAATGTAATTCTTTTTCATCGTTTATTCATTTTAGTTTGTTGGTTATCCTCAACGTATCACATTGAAAACATAGGTCTAAATACCAAATGCCGGCAATCCGGTACGTCGCGAAAAACATTTATTTCAAAACAAAGTTATATAAATATTTAGAAAGTTAGATATGTAGGTGAAAGGAAATATGGTAGGCTATTTTTGGGTTGAATTTTACACCAACAACCAATCCATTTCAACGTTGGTTACCCCAAAAATGAATGGCCGGAAACCAACTTCAATGATTAAAAAAAGTTAAAAGGGGCCTATTTGGGTTCCGTTTACCGGAATAACGCAACCCTTAGGGGCGAAAACCATCTTAATAATGCTTCCGGGCAGCTGCCCAGCAGGCTTTGCCCCCGGAACAGGCATAAACCCTAATACTGTGAATTGTGAAGTGCATAATTATTGATGACGAACTGCGGGCCATCGACGAACTGAAAGGGCTTATCGACAGGTTGCCCTTTCTGCGATTGGCAAAAAGCTTTACCGACCCTTTTGCCGGGTTGCGATACATTCAGGAAAACAATATCGACGTGGTTTTCCTCGATGTGGAAATGCCCGCCGTAAATGGAATCGATCTGATCAAATCTCTTGCTGCAAAGCCTCAAATCATCCTGATGGCACAAAACAATCAGTTTGCCATCGATGGCTACGAACTCGATGTAACCGATTTCCTCGTGAAACCCTTTGGCTTCGACCGTTTGCTGAAAGCAGTAAACCGTGCCGCAAGGTTACTCAAAACATTCGATCACCTTCCCGCGAAACCTCAGTCGTCGCAGCGCAAAAGCCTTTTCGATTTTATTCTGGTCAAAACCGGCTACAATACCATCCGCATCCGGTTCGACGATATTCTTTATTGCGAAGGGTTGAAAGACTACATCAAAATACATACCCCGGGCAAAACCATCGTAACCCTGAACAGCCTGAAGAAATTCGAAACCATTCTGCCCGACGAACAGTTTGTGCGGGTACACAAATCGTTTATCGTTCCGCTGTCGAAAATCGATTCCATACAGCACAGCCGCATTGTGATTGGCAAATCGATGATTCCGATTGGCGACAACTACCGAAACTTTTTCAACCAAAAAATAGATGCGCTTAATGTTTAACTGAAATGTTTCGAAAGAAAAAAGCCATGAAGCGTTAGTTCACTTCATGGCTTTTGATGGATATCGATTACGGTTTAGAAGTTAATCCATTTAAAGAGCCAGTAAACGCTCATCGCGATTAACATCGAAACCGGGATAGTTAAAATCCAGGCGTAAAGCAGGTTGATGGTTACGCCCCAACGAACGGCAGTAACCCGCTTGGTTAACCCAACCCCCATAATGGCACCGGTAATGGTATGGGTGGTACTCACCGGAATACCGAAAGCTTCGGTCCCAAAAAGCATCATTGCACCGGCCCCTTCAGCCGCTACACCCTCAAAAGGCGTAAGTTTGGTGATTTTACCCCCCATTGTTTTAATGATACGCCAGCCTCCCATCAAGGTTCCGGCAGCGATAGCGGTATAACAGCCCAGTACAATCCAGTGCGGAATGGCATGAATCTTCCCGGCTTCGTTAAAGGTAATCTGCGCCCAGTCTGGAATAGAGGCCGGATCGACACCATGAAAATAAACCAGCAAGGTAGCCGAGATAATCCCCATCACCTTCTGTGCATCGTTTCCGCCATGGCCCAAACTGAAGAGTGCCGACGAAAAAAGCTGTCCCACCTTAAACCATTTTTCAAGTTTAAAAGGACTAATTTTTCTGAAGATCCAAAGCAGGGCTACCGAAAGCAGATACGACATCAGCATCCCCAACAGCGGCGCAAGAAAGATAAAGGCCGCAATCTTCATAATCTTTTCGGAATGGACAACGGCCCATCCGGCATGTGCTATGGCTGCTCCGGCAAAGCCTCCTACCAGCGTATGCGATGAACTGGAAGGAATACCCAGATACCAGGTAAGCAAGTTCCAAATCGTGGCGGCAATCAACCCGGCCAAAATCACCTTCAGGTTTATCGCTCCGGTATCAACCACCTTGGCAATGGTATCGGCAATGTGCAGCTCGAAAATGGCATAAGCCACGAAGTTGAAAAACGCCGCCCAAACCACTGCCTGAAAGGGTGTCAACACTTTGGTCGACACCACGGTGGCTATCGAGTTGGCTGCATCGTGAAAGCCGTTGATAAAGTCGAAAAGAAAGGCAAGTACAACAATTACAATCAGTAATGTAAAGTCCATCTGAATGAGTTTAATTCGATAAAAAAATGAACAGTTAAACCAATCAGCTGATTTTCACCATGATTGTTTGAAATACATCCGCAACATCATCGCACTTGTCGATGGCTTTCTCGAGCGCCGCAAGGATATCGCGTTTCTTGATCAATTTAATCGCATCGGTTTCCGACTCGAAAAGAGAGGAAAGATACTCCTGGTACATCGAATCGACATCGCTTTCGTAACGGCTAATCTTTTTGCAGGCCGATTTATGTTTCTGGAAATCGGTAGCATGTTTTACGTTGCGGAGGATATACTGAATCTCCTTCGCGGCTGAAACAATCATCTCCGAAATAATTAAAAACTCTTTCGGATGGGTTTCCAGCTTGAAGTAATGAATTCGGGTAGAGGTAGTGTGGATATAATCAACCACATCGTCCATTGTTGCAATCAGTGCATGGATATCCTCCCTATCGAAAGGGGTAATAAAAGTCCCGTTCAACTCGTCAAGCAGCTGGTGGGTGATATTGTCACCCTTTTGTTCTGCCTGTTTGATGGTTTTGCGCAACTCTTCCCTTTTCTCCAGATCGTTTTCACCAATCAGGTCGACCAGCAGTCCCGAAGCATACACCAAATTATCGGCAGCCTCGTTGAAAAGAGGGAAAAACTTACGGTCCTTAGGAACCAGAAATCCAAAAATTTTGTCAAGCGTCATGATAGTTACTATAAGATAATCAGCAATTTTAATATATAAATTTATTCTCCTTTTATCGTCCCCGTTTTCGCCCTCCCGATGCCCCGCTAATTGTACTGGGCAAAGTCGCGCGAAGCTTTAATCAAATTAACAGTTTGCAGCAGTAAGTTTTTCGATTCCGACATCAGGTTGAAAAAGAGTACGCTGTTTTTGCTGTTAATCTCTTTCCGTTTGATTTTTCGGACCATCACCTTCTCCAAATCACGCATTTCGCCCATAATATTTTGGCGGCGCTCAATCAACTCGTCCAACTGTTCAAACTTCGATTCCTTGATGATATGCAATGCAAAGTTAAGAAAATCAGAAACGTGGTTTCCAAATGTATCAATTTCTTCAAATTGCTCACGATCAAATGGTTTATGGTTGTTCTTCAGATGTTCGTACATCGGATGGATCACATATTTTATCGAGTGGGCCATCTCTCTCAGGTAGTCGACCATCTGCACATAGTAGTGGCCTGTCTCAATCGAATCTTGTTGCAGTTTCTGTATAACCTTGTATATATTGGCTTTCAGCTTACGTGCCCGCTGGTTGAAATCTTCGATTTCGTTGTCGATTTCGCCAAGCTGTTTCCGGTTTTCGGTATAGAAACTCTCCAACCCAAGGTAATAGGCTTTCGAGATGGTAATAATTGCGTTCGATGTGTCGAGGTTAATCTTCTTCAGGATGCGCTCAGGCTTCACTGTTGTTTCGGGAAACTCTTCAGGCTCGCGGGCTGCTTCTCTTTTGCGGTGGGCCACATTGCTCCTGATCACGACAAAAATGGCGATACCGGCCAAAACAAAAATCATGAACTTACCCCCTAACGAGAGAATGGTCGCGAAGAAAGCCGAAACGATAAAAGCCACTATCGCTGTCATAAACCATCCGCCAATTACGGCAAATACACCCGAAACCCGATAAACTGCCGTGTCGCGATCCCAGGCCCGGTCGGCCAGCGAGGTACCCATCGCCACCATAAACGTTACATAGGTTGTCGACAGCGGTAGCTTCAGCGTGGTCCCCATGATTATCAATATCGAAGCGACCACCAGGTTACTGGCTGCCCGAAGCTTGTCGAATGCCGGTTTATCGATAGCCGCCTGCTCGCTTTCAACCTGAACAAAACGGCTGTTGATCCAATCTTTGGCCGACTGCGTAACCAAACCATCGAACCGCTTGCCCAATACCAGCGTGCCACGTACAACCGCTCTCGACAGTGGCGACGAGCCAAACCGCTCCTCCCCTTCCGACTGACGCGACAAATCGACTGTAGTGGCAATCACCGTTCGTGCCTTGCGCGAAGTAACAAGGGTTATCGCCATGATAATGCCTGCCAGCAACAACATCAGCGTATCGGTCTTCACCGGGTTTTTTAAAATACCCATGGTAAAGCTATTGGGGTCGGCCACGCCCGAAGCCATCCAGGCTTTGTACGATTCGAAACCGGCCAGCGGTACACCGATAAAGTTTACCAAATCATTTCCGGCAAAAGCCATCGCAAGCGAAAAAGTCCCGGCCAGTACTATCACCGAAAGGATATCAAATTTTTTCCAAAGCAATTGTAAAAGCTGAAAGATTAACCACCAGAAAACAAAACTCACCAACAGGATATAAACCATGTTACTATCGACCCAGTGCAGTGTCGAATCGGTAATCCATGAAGCACCATTGATGCCCAACAGAATGAAGTAGGTCAGAATAACGAACGAAAACCCGCCGTAGATACTGCCTAAATATTTAATCTTTCGCTGATAATTGAAGGTAAAAATAAGCCGGGTAACCCATTGAAGAAAAACCCCGACCGTAAAGGCAATCATTACCGAAACAAGAATCCCGGAGATAATGGCCAATGCTTTGTTGGTATTGATATACTGGTAAAGGTCGAACATCGAACCACCGGTTTGGTAAAGCTTGACCAGCGCCACGGCAACCGCCGACCCCAGCAACTCGAAAACCAGTGAAACGGTGGTCGAAGTGGGCAACCCCAGCGTGTTGAAAACATCGAGCAACAACACATCGGTAATCATTACCGCCAAAAAAATAACCATGATTTCGGAGAACGAGAACATGTCGGGATGGAAAATCCCTTTTCGGGCCACCTCCATCATCCCATTCGAAAAGGTGACTCCCACCAGGATACCGGCAATTGCAACGGTAAATATCAGCCATTTAGAGGCCGATTTAGAGCCAAAAGACGAATTAAGGAAATTTACGGCATCATTACTGACACCCACAATTAAATCGGAGACCGCCAGTGCGAACAGCACTACGACCAAAACCATGTAAAAGTTCTCCATAAAATCTCTGCCTGCAATTGCCTGACAAAAGTATTCCTGATATTTTTGTCAAATTACAACCGGTATATTAAGAAAATGTTAATCGGTGTTAAATTTTTACCCCAACCCTGTGATTAGATGTCACTTTGTTGGCCATATTATTAACTTTAAAAATCAATATGAAGCCATGCGCCTGTTAAAATCATATACCCCTAAAAAATTATCGCTCGTATCGTCATTAATTTTAACCATTTTAACCGGAATATCGCTGGCCGTAGCATCAATTTGGGGGGGCAAAGCCTGGATTTACATTTTTCTCCCTATTTTCTTTCTCATCTCAAATGTAACCATTCTCTACATTCTCAATTATCTGATACGCGATAAAATCACGCCAATTTACAAAACAATCAGCGACGTTCCAATCAAAGGCAGCAAACTTGATGTCGAAAAAAGCAAAGACATTATCAGCGAAGTTGAAACCGATGTAAAAAACTGGGCCAAAGACAAAATTGCTGAAATTGAGCGGCTGCGCGATCTTGAAAAATACCGCAAGGATTTTGTAGGCAATGTATCGCACGAGTTGAAAACACCCATCTTCAATATTCAGGGCTACATCCTTACGCTGCTCGACGGCGGTTTGGAAGACCCCAAAATCAACCGGCTTTACCTCGAACGAACCGAAAAAAGCATCGACCGGATGATAAGCATTGTCGAAGACCTGGAGTCGATCACCAAACTCGAATCGGGCGAACTGAAACTCAATTACGAAATTTTCGATATTGCCAAACTCACCGAAGAGGTGTTCGAGCTTGAACTCCGCGAGGCTACCGAAAGACGCATCACGATGAACCTCAACGTTTCGGCCAGCCGTTCGTTTATGGTCAACGGCGATAAGAAACGTATTTTCGAAGTGGTACGCAACCTGATTGGCAACGCCATTAAATATGGCCGAAAAGAGGGCAACGTCAATGTTGGGTTCTACGATATGAGCAACGTCATCCTTATCGAAGTAAGCGACGACGGAATTGGAATTGAAAAGAAAGATCTTCCCCGCATTTTCGAGCGTTTCTACCGTGTCGACAAGAGCCGTTCGCGCATGCAGGGCGGAACAGGTCTCGGGCTATCCATTGTCAAGCACATTATCGAAGCCCACGGCCAAACCATTCATGTCAAAAGTGCGGTTGAAAAGGGAACAACATTTACCTTTACCCTCGAAAAGGCTAAGGCCCAGAAATAAATTTCCGGACAGATTCCTACCGGTAGAGATAATTACTAAATTTAGTGTTCGAAAAATACCCGAAACAAAATAGCTAACAAATGGTAGAAAAAGAAAACATGCCGCAAATCCTGCTGGTTGACGATGAAGAAGATATTCTTGAATTTGTCAGCTACAACCTTGAAAGAGAGGGATTTAATGTTGCAACCGGTCGCAATGGGAAAGAGGCCATTCAACTGGCCGCCAAGTTGAAACCCGACCTGGTCATCCTCGACGTGATGATGCCCGAAATGGATGGGATAGCTGCCTGCGAAGAAATCAGGAAGCTTCCCGGCTGCCGCGACCTGATTATTGCTTTTCTCACCGCCCGTGGCGAAGACTATTCGCAGATTGCAGGCTTCGAAGCCGGTGCCGACGACTATATCACCAAACCTATCCGTCCGAAAGTGCTGATAAGCCGGGTGAAAGCATTGTTGAAACGCTCTGGTGGAAGCGTCGCCGAATCAACCGAACAGGAAAAAATCGTCCGGATTGGGAATATTGTCATCGACAAAGAACGGTATGTTCTTCAGATAGACAGCGAAGAGCTGGTGCTGCCGCGAAAAGAGTTTGAACTGCTATCGTTGCTGGTTTCGAAACCCGACAAAGTATTTACCCGCGAAGAGATTTACAAATCGGTGTGGGGCGACAATGTGATTGTTGGCGACCGCACCATCGACGTACATATCCGCAAGCTGCGCGAAAAGATTGGCAACGACCATATCCGTACGCTAAAAGGAATCGGCTATAAGTTTGTGATTTAGAAACAACAACTTGCTGATTATCGGTTATCCGATAAAACTGAAAATCAGGAACAATACGATGAACCCAAGAAGATACCCGGCATACACCTGTGCCGGGTTATTTTTTTCGAGACAAAGCACTGCGTAACCGGTTAACCCACCCAATGCAATTAACCCGAAAAGATGCCCGTAAGCACCGGAACCTAATCGCAACATCAAAGCCATCACCATTCCAAGCAATGCCCCGGCGGCAGTCGTGTACTCGCTCACCGGCCACCGCAGCGTAATAAGCGCCATGATAACCAGCACCAATGCCCCCGACAGAAAAACCGCCTTAAAGAACCCGGCAAGGGCAACATTCGAGATCGCCTGAAACGAGAGGTAATAACAGAGTGCCGTAAAAAGATAATAGGTGGTCTTGAGCATCCTGTCTGGAACCGGCCCCTTTTTAGCGGTAAGAATTTTGTGAATGGCTATGGCCGCCAACGGCAATATGGTGGTCCCTAAAAAGGCGCAGGCTAAAATCACCATCTTCATCTCCGACGAAGCCACCGAAAGATAAAATTCTGAATTGAACAGCAGCAAAACACCAAGCGTGGTTATCAACAACGGGTGCAGCACCACCAATATCACCCTGGCCAGATATCTTTCCATTGGTTACAGTTCCTTGCGCATTCTGGCCACCGGAATATCGAGCTGTTCGCGATATTTGGCCACTGTCCGTCGGGCAATATTGTACGATTTTTCTTTGAGTACCTGAGCCAGTTCGTCGTCGGTAAGCGGATTTTTCTTGTCCTCGTTTTCGATGCACTCGCGAAGGATGGCTTTAATCTCGCGGGTCGAAACCTCTTCGCCGGTATCTTTTTGCATCGACTCCGAAAAGAAATATTTCAACGGATAAATCCCAAAATGGGTTTGGATAAACTTGCTGTTCGATACCCGCGAAATGGTCGATATATCCAACCCGGTACGGTCGGCAATATCTTTCAGGATCATTGGCTTCAGCCGCGCATCGTCACCTTCGACAAAATACTCTTTCTGAAAGGTGAGGATGGCATTCATTACCAGCATCAGCGTCTCCTGTCGCTGCCTGATGGCATCGATGAACCACTTGGCCGAATCGATTTTCTGCTTCACAAACATAATTCCCTCTTTGTCTTTTGAGGTAAGGCCATGACTGTTGTCACGATATGTTTTCAGCATATTGCTGTAATCGGCACTGATTTTCAATTCCGGCACATTCTTCTGATTCAGGGTCAGAATCATCTCATCATCAACAATATCGAGAATAAAATCAGGAATGATGGTCTGGTTACCCCCACCCATGATGTTGCTAAAGGCACTGCCCGGCTTGGGGTTCAGTTTCAATATTTCGTCGATAGCCTCTTTCAGGGTCTCATCATCGACCCCAAACTTACGCTGAATCTTGTCGAAATGTTTACGGGTAAACTCATCGAAGGCATCGCGGAGAATTTTACCGGCCAACACTATCGCGGGCCGGGTACTCTCTTTTCTGAAGATCTGCAACCTCAAACATTCGCGAAGGTTACGTGCCCCCACACCGGCCGGGTCGAACTCCTGAACGGCATGAAGCACATGGGTCAGTTCAGTCTCATCGGTCCTTACATTTTGAATGAAAGCCAAATCATCGACAATCGCTTCAATATCGCGCCGCAAATATCCATCTTCGTCAATGTTGCCGATAATATGTTCGGCCAGTACGCTCTGGTGTTCGGTAAGCGGCGCCATGCGCAGCTGATCAATCAAAAATTCGTGAAACGACGCGCTGTCCGAAAAAGGGACTTCAGCGACCTTGTCATCTTTCGAATAGTTGTTCGATTCGTATTTGTACGAGGGATAATCTTCGTCATTCAGGTAATCCTCGACCGAGAACTCTTCATTGTCGCGATCTTCATTTGATTTCAGGTCGTCGGTATATCCATCATCGTCCGATGGTTCATAGTCGTCGCCATCGATATCGAGTACCGGATTTTCTTCCAGTTCCTTTTTGATGCGCTGCTCCAACTGTAGCGCAGGAAGTTCGAGCAGCTTGATCACCTGGATCTGCTGAGGCGAGAGCTTCTGAAGCAACTTCTGTTGTAAGCTAAGCTTTTGCATATAAGGATTGCGGTTATTTTTCTCTCTCCGAAATTAACAATTTTCGAATGTATTTTGATTTGCCCCGACAAAAAACCCCGAAACAGTGAAGTTCCGGGGTTGCTGATATGCGGGTACAATTAAAATTCACAGTTTTTGGGCGTACGGGCAAACGGAATAACATCCCTGATATTTCCCATTCCGGTAACGAAAAGCATCAGCCTTTCGAAACCCAGGCCAAAGCCGGCATGCGGACAGCCGCCAAACCTGCGGGTGTCGAGATACCACTCCATCTCCTCTTTCGGGATACCCATTTCGTCCATACGGCTTTCGAGTACTTCGAGCCGCTCTTCACGTTGCGATCCCCCGATAATCTCGCCAATCTGCGGAAAGAGCACATCCATGGCCGATACGGTTTTGCCATTATCGTCCAACCGCATGTAGAAAGCCTTGATCTCTTTCGGGTAGTTGGTCAAAATCACCGGACGTTTAAACTCCTGCTCCACCAGGTAACGCTCGTGTTCGCTCTGCAGGTCGGTTCCGTAGCCGGTAACGGGATATTGGAACTTCCCTTTTTTATTGGGTTTCGACTGCTTTAAAATCTCAATCGCTTCGCTGTAAGTGAGCCGGACAAAGTCGTTATCGACAACAAAACGAAGTTTTTCAATCAACTCCATCGAACGCTGGTCGGCAGGTTTGTTCTTCTCCTCTTCGGCCAATCGGCCGCTCAGGAACTGCAGATCGTCCATACAGTTGTCGAGCGCATAAAGGATCAAATATTTGAGAAACGCTTCGGCCAAATCCATATTGTCGTTCAGGTCGAAGAAAGCCACTTCAGGCTCAATCATCCAAAACTCGGCCAGATGGCGCGAAGTGTTTGAATTCTCGGCACGGAAAGTAGGGCCAAAAGTATATATCCGCGAAAGCGCCATTGCAAATAGTTCGCCTTCAAGCTGTCCCGACACGGTGAGGTTGGCCGATTTGCCAAAGAAATCCTGACTGTAATCGACATCGCCCGCTTCGGTCATCGGCGTGTCTTTCATGGGTAACGTAGTCACACGGAACATTTCGCCGGCACCTTCGGCATCCGAACTGGTGATAATGGGCGTATGGACATTGAAGAAACCCCGCTCGTTGAAAAAGCTGTGAATCGCAAAAATCATCGCATGGCGAATCCGAAATATCGCACTAAAAGTAGCTGTACGCGGACGAAGATGGGCCACTTCGCGAAGAAACTCAAGGGTGTGGCGCTTGGGCTGAATCGGATATTTCTCCGGGTCGGCAACGCCAATCACCTCCAAAGTAGCGGCTTTCAGTTCGACACTCTGTCCCGAACCGGTCGATTCGACCAACACACCGGTAGCCCCAATGGCCGTTCCGGTATTGATATTTTTAAAAATCTCCTCGCCAAATTGTTCAACATCGGCTACCACTTGAAGGTTGTGAATGGTCGAACCATCGTTTAGCGCAATAAAAGTGACATTTTTGCTGCCGCGACGGGTGCGTACCCAACCTTTTACCGTAATCTCGGCACCTACCTGGCCCGATTTCAGAATATCAACAATTCTCTCGTTCTTCATCATCAAATCATCTTATGGAATGAAACAGCCTTTGTTTTTTACCGTTTATAACGGATAAGTGGACAAAAGTAAGATTTTTGGATGTTTGCGGTATGTCAAACAGCCAAATCTTTTCATTCTTAACCAAAGTCTAATATATCAGCCGGAATCGAAAAGCGATTTCGCTATTTTTGCAAAATGAAAACCATTGCCAATGTTGAAAAACTGGAACGAACTATGCAGCCTCCTCGCAGAGAAATTTGGGACTGAGGCCGATTTAAACAGCGTGCTTTTCCTGATTGGGATGCGCGAACGGGGATTGACATTTCAACCCTTTTCGAAAGAAGAGAAGATGAACCTGATACATCTGGGCAGCTGTGTGCTCTATCAGGAGATGGGGCTAACCGAAAATATCGGCACCGACCGCGATGGCTGGCCTCTGTTTGTCCAGCGAACGGTGGCTGCCGATATTCCCGAAGAACGCAAACACAAAGTTTTACAGGATTGTGCCCTGCGTTATTTCAACCGTGTTTTTCAACTTTAAAATATTACTTCAGAATGGCTTCGATGGCATCGAGCTCTTCATGGGCAAAGTGAAGATTTTGCAGCGACTCCAGGTTGTTTTTTAACTGACCAACCGAGCTGGCGCCAATCAGCACCGAAGTAACCCGTTTGTCTTTCAGCAGCCAGGCGATAGCCATCTGCGCCAACGACTGGCCGCGGCCAGCGGCCACTTCGTTCAGTTTCTTCACCTTCGCAATGGCCGGGGCAATCTGTTTCGGCTTTAAAAAGCCCCACGACTTGGCCGCACGCGAACCCTCGGGGATGCCATCCAGGTACCGGTCGGTAAGCAAGCCCTGTGCCAGCGGCGAGAAGGCTATTACCCCAATCCCTTCCTGCTCAACGGTGTCGAGCAGCCCGTTTTCGACCCAGCGCTCGAACATCGAATATTTGGGCTGGTGAATCAGGCAGGGCGTACCCAGCGCTTTCAGGATAGCCGATGCTTTTGCCGTCAACTCAGCCGGATAATTGGAGATGCCGGCATAAAGCGCTTTACCGGAACGCACAGCCTGGTCGAGTGCCATCATGGTCTCTTCGAGCGGGGTCTCCGGATCGGGACGGTGCGAATAAAATATATCGACATAGTCGAGTTTCATCCGCTTCAGGCTTTGGTCGAGGCTCGAAAGGAGATACTTGCGCGATCCCCATTCGCCGTAAGGGCCAGGCCACATCAGATAACCCGCCTTGGTCGAGACAACCAGTTCGTCGCGGTAGGGGCGTAAATCGAGAGCCATTATTTTGCCAAAATTTTCTTCGGCCGAACCGGGGGGCGGACCATAATTATTGGCAAGGTCGAAATGGGTAATCCCATTGTCGAAAGCATGGCGCACCATCGCACGTCCATTTTCGAAAACATCAACTCCCCCGAAGTTGTGCCAGAGCCCCAGCGAAATGGCGGGCAATTTCAATCCGCTCCGCCCGCATCGGCGGTAAGCGGTTTTATTTTCATAACGGTCAGTTGCAGGCGAATATTCCATCATTTTATTGTGGTTGATTTGAATGGCTAAATTAATAAAACCAAACATAGGAGCTCTGTTTTCATCCTCCATTTTCCCGAAATAATTGCGCTTATCCGGCCATTCACACGATTTTCAATCCTTACGGAAACGGCATAGCGGAGCCCAAAAATGTTTTGGTCAAAAAAGATTGTGCGCTATCGGTTAGGGAGGAATAATTTTTATATTTGTTAACTCAAAATTAATGAATAGCTAAGCCAGTTTTAACACAAAAAAATTCGACTAATGGAACAAAAGACAAACAGCAATCTACGGTTGGGGATGACCTTTATGGCCTCGATCTTTTTCATTTTTGGTTTTATAACCAACTTCAACATTGCGATGAAAGATCAGGTGCAATTGGCCTTTACCCTGAGCAATTTCGATGCGCAATTGGTGAACTTCGCCTTCTTTATTTCGTACGCCGTATTCAGTTTCCTTTGTGGGTACATCATCAAGAGAATCGGGTACAAGAATGGCGTTATCGCCGGTTTGGTACTGGTAGCTGTGGGCAGTTACATGTTCTTCCCCGCAGTATCGGCACTCTCTTATCCGCTCTTTTTGCTTGCCGTATTTGTAATGGCTTCGGGTGTTGTATTCCTCCAGACTGCCGCTAACCCCTATGTAGCAGCTTTAGGCCCGCAGGAAACTGCCCCTGCCCGTTTGAACCTTACCCAGGCGTTGAATGGTGTTGCCACCACCATCGCCCCGTTTCTCGCGGGTGTTCTGGTATTGGCACCGGCTATCCTGGCCATTCAGGGTGGTGCAACCCCTGCCGATGCAGCTAAATTTGTTCAGATGCCATTTATCGTTATTGGTTCGTTAGTGGTATTGATTGCGGTAGGTATTGCCTTCATTAAACTGCCCGAAATCAAAGGCGACTCGACTATCTCCTCTTCGTCGGTCTTTAAAAAACCACAGGTATGGCTGGGCGCTTTGGGTATCTTCTGCTACGTAGGTGCCGAAGTAGGTACTGCTTCGCAGATTGCCCCTTACCTGAAAGATAGTGGTTTCCTTGCCGACGCCGCCGTTAAACTGTCGGCCATCTACTGGGGAGGCGCCATGATTGGCCGTTTCTTCGGTTCGGTATTGCTGAGCGAACTCGAGCAATCTAAAAAATATCAATACTCAGCCTACATCATGGTATTCGCCTTCTTCGTAGGTTGGTTTATCACTTCGGCCAACTTTGTTGACGGTCAGTTTGTATTCGACTCTCAGCCAATGAACGGGGTCATCTTCCTCGGCATTGCCGTTGTTAATTTCTTCCTGATGCTGCTTGGCAAAGGAAAAGCCAACGTTGCCCTTGGCATCTTCGGGACCGTCAATATCCTGTTGATTGTTGCCGCTCTGGTATTGCCGGCCAACATCGGGATGTGGGGATTGCTCTCCATCGGTTTCTTTAACTCCATTATGTTCCCGAATATCTTCTCGCTGGGCGTAAAAGACCTCGACCCGTCGGAAATGCCGCTCGCTTCTGGTATCATCAACACCCTGATTTGCGGTGGAGCCATCCTTCCACTGGTGATGGGATATTTCACTGATGCCGTTTCGGCCAAAGCTGCACTGTCGGTTTCCATTATTGCATATGCATACATCACTTTCTTTGCTTTGAAAGGAAGTAAAATCAGATAACAATAACTGTTCAAAACAACTATCAAAAAATGAGACAAGTAGCTATAGGAATTGATATCGGCGGGACCAATACCGCTATTGGTGTAGTCGATCGCGACGGTCAGGTGCTGTATGAAAAACAGCCCCAGTTGCCTACTCCCCAGAAAAAGGAAAACCCATCGGGGAGCCAGGACAAATCGGACAAACTGCGCGACGCTTATATCGATACATTGGCCCAGGAGATCAAAACCGCTATCGCAACGGTACATCAAATTAACCCCGAACTCGAAGTGGTCGGGATTGGATTAGGTGCCCCGAATGGTAACTATTACAGCGGGACCATCGAATACGCCCCGAACCTCCCGTTCGTTGGCGTGATTCATCTGGCCGAACTGATCAAAGCTAAATTCCCCGAAATCGATATCGTTAAAGTAACCAACGATGCCAACGCGGCAGCCCTGGGTGAAATGATTTATGGTGGCGGCAAAGGGATGAACAACTTTGTGATGATTACCCTCGGGACCGGTTTGGGTAGCGGTATTATTGTCAATGGCGACCTGGTATATGGGCACGACGGTTTTGCAGGCGAACTGGGACATACCACAGTGGTGCCTCACGGCCGCGTATGTGGTTGCGGTTCACTGGGGCACCTCGAAGCCTACTGCTCGGCTACCGGTATCAAACGTACCGTTTTCGAAGTGCTGGCCAAATACAACAACAGCGAAAGCCCGTTGGCCAATGTCCCGTATAACGACATGACCGCCAAACTGGTGTTCGATGCCGCAGAGACAGGCGATCCGATAGCCCTCGAAGTATTTGAAACCACAGGCGAGCTGCTTGGCCGCTCATTGGCCGATACGGTCCACTACCTCAGCCCCGAAGCCATCTTCCTTTTTGGTGGGGCAGCCGCTGCGGGCGACTATATCTTCAAGCCAACCAAAGCCAGCATGGAACGCCACCTGTTGCCTATTTTCCAAAACAAAGTGAAAATCCTGCCTTCGAAACTGAAAGCAGGGTCGGCAGCCATTGTTGGCGCCAGCGCACTGGTTTGGAAAGAGGTGGAGAAAATGAAATAATACAGATTCCCCAAATCCGGGAATTTGTTCCAACCCTTTTATTTTATTCCCCGATCGAGTAA
The DNA here is from genome assembly GCA_964404205.1 of uncultured Prolixibacteraceae bacterium. GTDB lineage: Bacteria > Bacteroidota > Bacteroidia > Bacteroidales > Prolixibacteraceae > CAZWBR01. Next base: position 4,096 of record CAYOJD010000053.1, on the reverse strand, counting down.
ATTTGATCGGGGAATATTTTTTGCAGCACCCCGGGCCGCGTAAAAGAATTTTGCATCAAATGGCTCCATAACAACGGTCAACACCCTGCAAAACAGACTCCATTGGTATCAACCCATAACAATATCCTTATGAAACGGCTTGTCATTATCCGCCACGCAAAGACCATCCCATCCGGCTACGATCAGGATTTCGAACGGACACTCACCGAACGGGGAGCTGTCGATGCCGAAAACATGGGCATGAAGCTGAGAAGTATCCACATCAAACCCGATTTGGTGATTGCCAGTCCCGCCGTGCGGACCACCCAAACCGCCCATATCCTCTGCAACCAACTGGAATATGATAAGTCGATGATATGGTTCGAGAAGAAACTCTACAGCGGACGCACGGCTGAGAATTTTTTACGGATGTTGCAGGAGTTGGAACCCGAAAAGGAGACCGTCATGGTAATAGGCCACAACCCCACCGTTTATTACTATATCAGCTATCTGCTCGATGAGTTTTACGACGATGTACCCACCTGTTCGACGGTAGGCATCACCTTCGATACCGACAGATGGGAAGATATTGAACCCGGCAGCGGCAAGCTCGCCTTTCGGTTTATCCCCGATATGTTTCGTTAACGGGTTTCGGCTTCGCGGTTCCAGTAGATTTTTTTACCAAAACCAAGGCGGTTATCGGTCATTTTCAAATAGTCAATTTTCAGGATCCATAGCGTGGTATCCATCAGCGCTGCAAACGGAAAACGTTTCAGATAAGCATGGCTGGCCTGGCTATTCTCTTTATCGACCGGCAGCAACACCCCCGAAAACTGAACCCCCTGGATCTTTCCCACCACGTTAGTCTCCAGCACCACCGAGCCGGCTACATGGTGGTTCAGCCCCACCTCGCGGATATGGCGCGTCTCTTCGCCCGAAGTAAAGACAAAAGCCATCTCGCCCTCGACAAAAGCATAGAAACAGTTGGCACACCAAGGCCAACTGTTTCTATGCTTTTGTCGAGGGCGAGATGGCTTTTGTCTTTAC
>CAYOJD010000053.1:0-3060 GCA_964404205.1 uncultured Prolixibacteraceae bacterium | reverse complement strand
ACACCAAGGCTGGTTCTCCACCGAAGTGGCCAGCGTCAGGACATGGTGCTTTTTCAGGAAATCGACCACCTTAGGGTCGGGCATTTGTTCGGGAAGTAGCATTACCAGTGAAAATTTACCGTTTGTTGAATATCGGGATGTAGGCTTAACGCCACCGGACAACTCTTGACTACCGCCTCGAGGACCCGTTTGTCGCGCTCCGGGAAATTGTTTTGCGGGAAGGTGATATCGATAACAATCTCGGCAATACGGCGGGGCGAGGGGTTCATCACTTTGGTGGTTTCCACCACGGTGCCGGTCAGGTCGAGCCCCTTGTTGCGGGCGTTGATACCCATAATGGTCAGGATACAGTCGCCCAGCGCGGTAGCCACCAGGTCGGTAGGCGAAAAAGCTTCACCGCGTCCTTGATTGTCGACCGGGGCATCGGTAATCAATCGGCACCCCGACTGCAAATGGATATTTTCGGTGAGGAGGTCGCCCAGATAAATGGTTCGCGTAGTGGTCATGGCTCGCAATTTTAGGGTTGCAAGGTACAAAAATATTTTGCTGGCACGATTCAGGCCGCACCCTTCGCCCCACCCGATGGCCCCAATCCATCGAATCGTACCCCGGCTCCTGCAAGCCATCGGCATTTTCGCCCAACCATAGCCAAAAATTTGCTGCTATTTTCATATCATTTGTGTATGGTTGCTGTACTATTTAAGTACAGCAACAGTACAGATAGAGTACAGATAGAGTACAGAAACCCTATCGAAAATATGTTTTTGATACACTCCTGTTACCGGCCACTTCCCGCTGACAGGAGCAGGCAGCAGCCGGAAAAACAAACCATAAAAATTTTGGCCCCGGCCATACAACTTAAGCAACTCTTTTGTAGCTTTATAACCGTATTCGGACAACCATCGACTAAACCTGCCGCACTCCCTTCATCAGCCCGACAGATTTGGAACGAAAAGTGAACCGGAGCCTCACCAAATGCCTGAACAGCCCCCTGTGACTGAGAGGGCGGAGCTGTGGGACGTGGCATTATTCATCCGTCGCTAATAAACTACAAATCAACATAATAACCACATAGCACTGATACGGGTTAACCCGTTCGACTAAGCAATTGAATCGCCTCTGAAAAGAAAAATTAACCCTTCGTTTGAGAGTTTTTACGATATATGATTTTATCAGCCGAATCATCAATTTTTACATTCCCTGATGCTTGTATTGTATCGCTTTAACTGTGGTTCGTTTGGTCGGATCTATTTTTGCATCGAATATTAATTTTTGATGAACATTTATGGACGCTGGTGTGAGTATTTAAAAAAAGAATGCTTATCTTAACCAAAAGCCAGAAGTAAATCGCTTGAACAACAAACCAAACATAAAGCTCGAAATTACAGACCACGACCAAACCCCGGTTGTAAAAATACATTTTGACTACAACGACGACATAAACAACCAGTTAAGAAAAACCACAACGGCAAGGTGGAGCCAGTCGATGAAATGCTGGTATCTGCCAGCGGGTAATTTTAACCTCAGCAAATTCTTTAACAACTTCAGCGAACTGGCATGGATTGACTATTCAGGGTTAAAAGTAAATGCAGTGACGGGGTATACACAGCCTGAAAAACGACAACAGGCAAATAATGAAATAAAATCAAGGATTTTATCTGGAGATACAGTTGCACAAATTCAAGGTTTCGGAGAATGGATGCAACAGAAAAGATACAGTCCGAATACCATAAAGACCTACACTGAAGCAATAAGTACATTTTTCAGGTATTTTCACCATAAAACCGTTTTGGAAATTACCAATGCTGATCTTCTCGATTTTAACAGCCATTACATTATAAAAAACGGTTATTCAGGCGCATTCCAGAACCAGGTGGTTAACGGGGTAAAACTGTTTTTTTCGTTTACACGAAGTCTGAAATTTGACATCGAGAAAGCAGAACGGCCCCGCCGCGAACACAAATTGCCCAATGTTTTGAGCAAACAGGAAGTAGCTGCCATTTTGGGTGCACCAGCCAACCTGAAACATAAAACCATGCTCAGCCTGGTTTACGCCTGTGGATTGCGCCGAAGTGAGCTATTAAACCTCCAACCCGGCAACATCGATTCCAACAGGCATTTACTTCTAATTAAGAATGCCAAAGGGAAAAAGGATCGTGTAGTTCCAATTTCTGACAAGGTGATTGAGATGCTGCGCGAATATTATAAAGCATATAAACCGAAAATTTGGTTGTTTGAAGGACAGAAAGCGGGTGAAAAATACTCAGAAAGAAGTATCCAACTGGTATTTAAACAATCACTGGTAAAAGCTCGTAGCAGAAAAATAGCAACATTGCATTGGTTAAGACACTCTTATGCAACACACCTTCTCGAAGCAGGAACAGATTTAAGGTACATACAGGAACTGTTGGGGCATAAAAGTTCAAAAACAACAGAGATTTATACTCATGTAACTGAAAAATCGATTCAAAAAATTAAATCTCCATTTGATGATTTATGAAATGAAATATTTATGTTCGAATTGGGAAATAAAAACTTCGCCTTTTCATCCAAATATGGAAATATTGGGAAGTTTTATAGCGTGTATAAACGAGTTGTCCGCTATGCCAGCAAAACTCGTCTGACAAGCAAATTTCTGACTTTTTTGAATCTTATAAGAAACTGAATCCAGACCAAAATTCTTTGAGCAAAAGGTCTGAATTCATTTTCTAAAAAACGGACTGAACAAAAACGCAAAATCTGAATATTAACGGAATTTTTGCTGACATAACTGCAACGAAAAACAGCAAAAAAATATTGACCAAAATTTCGCTGACTTTTACAAGCTTTGTGAAAAAAAATTGTGTAAAAAATTAAAAAAAGGAACTTTAACAACTTGAAAATATGAAATTTACGGCTCTGACTTTGACAAACTTTGTGAATAAATCTTGCTGAAAAAAAGTGAAAAATGGAATCTTAACAACTTGAAAATAAAAAAATACGGCACTGACTTTGACAAAATTCGTAAAAAAATTAAAAAAACTGAATTCTGGACAAAATTTTTGACTTTTTTTTGACAAT
>CAYOJD010000052.1:6242-21344 GCA_964404205.1 uncultured Prolixibacteraceae bacterium | reverse complement strand
CGCCCGCAAACGCGCGATTTTCAAGACAGAGGCATTCACCGATTTATTTGGCGACCCGAATCCAGAGTTCATTCCGCAATATGGCTTTGTCTTCTTTCGAAATATAAATTTTACCGTGATACGAGGTGACGTTAAAGATTCCGGTGTGTTCAAAATCGGGTTTATTTATCGTGTAGTTGATAATCCAGGCATCGCGGCCTTCATATTTCTCGGTTGGGTCGGCAGAGAGATCCCAGTTTTGCAGGAAATTATTATCGAGCAGGTTGCGGCGGGTACGCACTACATCGCAGGTAAGCAGGTTATCGAGTTGGTTCATCCCATCAGCCAATTTCTTGACATCGAAATTGCGGCGGGTTTCTGTTACACGATAATTTCGGTTTTGTTGTTCTTTCAGCGGATTCTCGCGCTTGTAGCCCGAAGCATCGCTTAGCTCCACAATGGCTTCGTCGACACGAACGGGCTGATTGTCCACACTCTCCTCGTATTTATAGTATGCCGACATGCTTAGCGGACCTTGCTCATAGTTGGACGAAATGGCATCAACGGCATCGCGGATTGTTTTCAGCAATACCAAAGAGTTGGCGCTCACACTCACTTCGCCAATATCGTAAGCCGTCGGTTCAAGCTGAATTGTTAGTGAGGCGGTATTCAACGAGGCAAGATCGGTACGGAAGGCTTCGTAACCTACAGCCGAAGCAAACAACGAACCGATGGTGTTATCGGTCGGGACCTTGAATTCAAAATAGCCATCGGCATTGCTTGCTGCTCCCCAATAGGTGCCTTCAATCCCAATGTTGGCATAGGGCACAGCATCACCGGTCCGTTTGTCGGTGATGGTTCCTTTGATTATTTTTTGTTCCTGAGCGGTGAGCGAAAGTACGCCAAACAGCAGTGCTGCCGAAATAATCCATATTCGAAGCATAACCTTAAATTTTCCTAAAGATAGTAAAAGAGTAGCCTTTCAGGGATGTGGAAACCTTTAAAAAGGATTAAATAATGCTATATTTGTTAATCATAAATCAAAAACGGAAGCCATGATTGTAGTTCGACCGAGAAATATATTGTTGATTATGAGTTTGGTAGTTATTGCGTCGTCGTGTGTTTCGAAACGAAAATACCTCGATATGGAGTCGGCGAAGATTTCGGCACAAAACCGTGTGGCTCAGTTGACCAAAGATGTAAATGATCTGAATGGCAATATTACGGCTCTGAAGGAGGAGTTTAATAATATGAAAAACGAGCTTCATCTGGCCAATGCCCGTAAAGACAGCTATCTCGATTCGGTAAAACTGAGCATGAAACAGCTTTCGTCGGAGATGAATGAGCAGCAGACAACGATGAGCGACCAACTTTATATGCTTCAATCGGAGAAGCGGCAACTCAGTTCGGCAGTGAGCCAGAAACAGGTATTGCTCGACAATATGTCGGCAAGTCTAAACGAGAAAGAGTCGCAGTTGACTACGCTTCAGCAGGAGTTAACAACGCTGAAGTTTGACCTCAATAACCTTACATCGGCATCGGTTGCCAAAGACGGACAGATGAAAACGGCTGAAGAACAGCGGGTACGCCTGGCGGCAGAGGTTGACAGGCTAAAGAAGCAGATTGCTGTCAAAGATGCCGAGATAGAAAAGCTCAACAATAATGTGAAGTTACTGAAGACGCAACTGGGACTTTAGCCTAAATCGGGCAGGTTCATTCCATTGATTTTTCGATAGAGATCGAGTGCGTAAACATCGGTCATTCCCGATATGAAATCGACCACCGACTGTAACCGGTTATAGGTATCGTCGTTCAGCGGACGATACTGTTCAGGCATCAGCAAAATCAATTTTTTCGAGAACTCTTCGTCGGGCGACATGGTGGCATCGGCAAAAATCTCCATCAGGTTACCCAGAATCTTATGACCGGCTATTTCAATTTCGATAACCGACCGGTCGTTGTAAATCTGTCTGCCCGAAATCTCTTTCACCACTTTCATTGCGCTGTCCGAATTTCCACTGAGCTGTTTAATTAGTGGCTGAACCGATTCTCCTTCAATTATTTTGGGAAACTCGCGGGTAAAGATGCTGGCGCATTCGCCGACTAATTTGCCGATAACCAAAGCCCGGAGGTAGCTTATGCGTTCGTTGCGGTCGGTGACTGTTTCAAAATTGCGATCGATGGTTTCGAGCAGTTCTTTGTCATCGGTTGGATCAAAAAAGTCGAGCAGCAGTTTCCGTGTTTCGTCGAACGAGAGGATTTTCAGCTTATGGGCATCTTCGAGATCCATTACCTGATAGCAAATATCGTCGGCCGCTTCGACCAGATAGACCAGCGGGTAACGCGAATATTGAACCGGAACTTCAGATAATGATTTCATTTTTAATGCTTCGGCCACTTTTGTGAAAATCTCTTTTTCGCTTTGGAAGAAGCCGAACTTAGGTTTATTGCCGGCTAACCCCGATTCGTATGGATATTTTACGATGGAAGCCAGCGTTGAATAGGTGAGTGCAAAACCACCTTCGCGCTTTCCGTTAAACTGATGACAGAGCAACCTGAAAGCATTGGCATTCCCCTCGAATAGGGTAAAGTCGGTCTGCATCGCCAGGGGAAGTGCGTCAATGTAATCTTTCCCTTTTCCCTTTTTGAAAAAGTTGGCAATGGCCGTTTCGCCCGAATGTCCGAACGGAGGATTTCCCAAATCGTGGGCCAAACAGGCGGCGGCTACTACCGAGCCAATTTCGTTGGTTTCGTTGGCCGGATATTGATATTGACTGCTTATCTGATTGGCGACCATGTTTCCCAAAGAGCGACCGACACTGGCCACTTCGAGCGAGTGGGTGAGGCGGTTGTGTACAAAGATGCTTCCCGGAAGGGGGAAAACCTGAGTTTTGTTCTGCATCCGCCTGAAGGGCGACGAAAAGATAATCCGGTCGTAGTCGCGCTGAAAAATGGTGCGGATGTCGTTGCTGTCGGTTAATGCTCTCTCTTCGAGGCCCAGTCGCAGGGTGGATATCAGTCTTTGGGACATTTTTTATTCGGATATTGAGATTTTTACAAATTTCCTGTTTTTTGCCGGATTGCAAAAGGTTTGTGCATAATTCAAATATCGATATATTCGCATACTTAAAAAAGGATTTTTATGCTATCACCCATGCTCGACGGAATGTTATTGCCTCTGTTGGTTGCCATGTTTTTAGGCGTCAACATGGGAGGCAGCGGTACTGCGCCGTCGTTTGCCACAGCCTACGGCTCCGGAATTCTCCGTAAGGAGTTTATTCCCGGACTTTTTGGGCTTTTTGTTATTCTTGGGGCACTGTTGGCCGGAAAGAATACAGCCGTTACCCTCGGCAAGGGAATCTTACCTTCCGAGAGTCTCGATTATACCCTTACCACGATAATTCTCTTCTCGGTTACATTGTCGTTGTTGTTTGCCAACCTGTTGGGGGTCCCGCAATCGACCTCTCAATCGACGGTATTTGCGTTGGTGGCGCCAGCAACCTATTTGCATGAGTTGAATGCCCGAAAAGTATTTCTGGAGATTGTACCCACCTGGGTGATATTGCCTATCGTATCGTTCGGGATTGTCTATTTTATTGGTAAAGTTCTGATAAAGCGTTTTGACGAAAAGCATCCGGGCTATTTTTTTACCGACAAACGGCAAAATTTTTTCCGCTGGGTAGTGATTATTACCAGTTGCTATGTGGCTTTCTCGATTGGCTCGAACAACGTGGCCAATGCAGCCGGTCCGGTTACTTCGATGATTACCAACGAGCTGAATATTAATCCATCGGGGCAGAACTTCTTGCTGATTATGATTTTGTCGACGTTGATTATTGCACCTTCCTTTGGCATAGGCAGTTCGATTTTCGGCCGTAAACTGATGATAAAAACTGGAATAGAAATAGTGCAACTGGGCAAAGTGGAGGCTTCAATTATCTCTTTCATCACGGCAACGCTGCTGCTCACGGCATCGGTTTCCAAAGGGATTCCCACCTCGCTGGTGCAACTGAATACTTTTGCCATTCTGGCTCTTAGCGTGACCAAAAAAGGTTGGAAAGAGACCTTTTCCAATAGTGTGGTGAAGCGGTTGTGGCTGATTTGGCTGATTGCCCCGTTTATTGCATTTGCCATTTCGTACCTGCTGACCATGGTTTTTCATCAGGCAGGTTTGCTCTCAATTTAATATTGCAGAATCGGATAAAAAAGCGAAGCCGGCTGATTTGGCCGGCTTCGCTTTTTTTATGTGTTGATAATCAGTCGTCCAGTACCAGCATTTTGCCGAGATTGTCGAATCGGTTGCTGTAATCTTCGATGGCAGCGTTGATAACCTCCAGCGCTTCGTCGCGGTCGTACACGGCTTCGATAACCGTGTGGCGCGCTTCGCCGGGAATATCTTTGTAGGTGAGGAAATAATGGCGCAACCGGTGAATAATGTTTTCCGGGACATCTTTCAGTGAGTTAAAATCGCCGTAAACAAAATCGTTGTTCAGTACGGCAATAATTTTATCGTCGGCTTCGTTGCCATCAATCATCCGTAAGCCTCCGATTGGTTTGGCGGTTACCAGCAGGTCGCCATGGTGAATGGTTTTTTCGGTCAAAACAACGATATCGATAGGGTCGCCATCGCCTTTAATGGCATTTCGACCAGTTTTGGCCATGCAATATTCGCCTACTTTTCTGCCGCAATAGGTTTGCGGGATAAAGCCGTAAAGGGCCGGTACCACATTGGAATATTGTTGCGGCCGGTCTATTTTCAGGTAGCCCGTATCTTTATCGACCTCATATTTTACGGTATCAGTGGGAACCACTTCAATAAAAGCGGTTACTTTTTCGGGTGCCCTGTGGCCGATATGGACACCGTGCCAGGGATGGGATTTGTAGCGCAACCCCATCAGCCGTCCTATCGGATCGGAAAATTTATCTGCCATGTTGTTTGTTTTTTTATATTACAACAGAAGGTTGTTTTTTGTTCAATACAATTGATGGTTATGCTCCCCAGCCTTCGCGGTCGAGGCTGCGGTACTGGATGGCTTCGCCCAGATGGTAGGCCTGAATGGATTCAATTCCTTCCAGATCGGCTATCGTTCGCGATACTTTCAGTATCCGGTCGTAGGCCCGGGCCGAGAGCCCCAGTTTTTCCATTGCAGTTTTTAGAAGAGCTTGTCCCGATGGGTCGATTTGACAATAGGCTCGCAGCATTTTAGAACTCATTTGGGCATTGGCGTAAATATTTTCATTGGCAAACCTCTCGCGTTGAATTTCCCTGGCCTTGATAACCCGTTCCCTGATTTCGGTACTGGTTTCACCTGAACGCATTTCTGAAAGTTTATTGAAAGGAACGGGAACCACTTCGAGGTGAATATCGATGCGGTCGAGCAGCGGGCCTGAGATACGGTTCAGGTATTTCTGGACCATACCGGGCGCACAAACACATGGTTTCGACGGGTGGTTGTAAAAGCCGCAAGGACAGGGGTTCATCGAAGCGACCAGCATAAAACTTGCCGGATATTCGACCGAAAACTTGGCTCTCGATACGGTAATCTGTCTGTCTTCGAGGGGTTGGCGCATCACTTCGAGCACTGTCCGTTTAAATTCAGGCAGCTCGTCTAAAAAGAGAACGCCGTTATGGGCCAGTGATATTTCTCCCGGTTGAGGAAAAGTTCCTCCACCCACCAATGCGACGTCAGAAATGGTATGATGCGGACTACGAAATGGGCGTCGGGTCATCAGCGATGTTTCACGGTCTATTTTCCCGGCAACCGAATGGATTTTGGTGGTTTCAAGGGCCTCTTTCAGCGTGAATGGTGGGAGGATTGTTGGTATTCGTTTGGCTAGCATGGTTTTACCTGCGCCAGGAGGGCCAATCATAATCAGGTTGTGCGAGCCTGCGGCTGCAATTTCGAGTGCCCTTTTTACATTCTCCTGTCCTTTGACATCTGCGAAATCGATATCGAAATGGTTCACTTTGGCTTTAAACTCTTCACGCGTGTTCACCACAGTAGGTTCGATGGTTATGGCACCGGTAAGGAAGTCGATTACCTCTTTGATGGTATTGGCCCCGTAGATTTTCAATTTATCGACAACTGCTGCTTCGCGGGCATTTTGTTTCGGAACTATCAAGCCTTCGAAACCCTCTTCGCGGGCGCGTATCGCGATAGGCAATACTCCCTTCAATGGTTGCAAGCCTCCATCGAGCGACAGTTCGCCCATCATTACGTATTGTCCAATTTCGGGTGCAACAATCTGTTCCGAAGCCGTCAGTATTCCCATAGCGATGGGCAAATCGTATGCTGAGCCCTCTTTGCGGATATCGGCAGGAGCCATATTGATCACAATCTTCTTTCCGGGAAGTTTATAGTCGTTGAACCGTAAAGCCGAATCGATTCGTTGCTGGCTTTCGCGTACGGCATTGTCGGGAAGTCCTACCATGTTGTAGCGTATTCCGCGCGAAACGTCAGTTTCAATGGTAATCAGGGCGGCATCTATTCCATGTACCGCGCAGCCGTAAGTTTTTATAAGCATAACATGCGGTTTAATCAGGAGTTGGTACTGTTTTCAATAAAGATAAACTATTTTTTTATATCATTTGTGGTTATGGTCAAGTAATCAATTGAATAAGTGTGTTTTTTTGTTCGTTTTGTTTTGCCGAAAACTGTTTGTCGAATTTGTGAAGCCTTGGGCTGAAGCAAGAAATTAGCATTATATTTGTGGCCAGTCAAAATCAAAAGGAGAAGAAATGGCACTAAGTTTCATACGGTTCAATAAAAAACCGATTCGTCAGTTTTCGATCCCCTACCGGTATTACGACCCGGAACAGGAACGCCGCGATGAACGTGAGCAACGTATCAGGCATGAGTTAGAGATGGAGCAGATAGCCAAAGATCCTTCGAGTTACCGCAGTGCGATAAAGGGTTCTTTCAGGGCTCATCGCAAGTCGGTGGCACTGGGTAAAGGGAGTGAAAATAACCGCACGGTGAAAATCATCCTCTTTGTTTTTATCCTGTCGATGCTGGGATACATGATTTTCTTCCGATAAACAGTAAGATAGAGCGTGGCCGATATAATCCAATTGTTGCCCGATTCGGTTGCCAACCAGATTGCTGCCGGCGAAGTGATTCAGCGGCCAGCCTCGGTTGTGAAAGAGCTTGTCGAGAATGCCATCGATGCAGGTGCTACTGAGATCACTGTAAATCTTAAGGATGCCGGCCGGACACTGGTTCAGGTTATCGACAACGGAAGCGGAATGTCGCCCACCGATGCCCGGATGTCGTTCGAACGCCATGCTACGTCTAAAATCAGGGAAGCCAATGATTTGTTTGCCATTCGTACCATGGGGTTTCGTGGCGAAGCACTCGCTTCGATAGCCTCGATAGCCGATGTGGAGTTGCGCACCCGCAAACGGGGCGAAGAACTGGGAAGTTATATTCATATTCTGGGTGCCGTTTTCCAAAAACAGCAACCCGACAGTTGTCCTGAGGGATGCAATTTTCTGGTAAAGAATTTGTTTTTCAATGTTCCGGCACGCCGTAAATTTCTGAAATCGAACAGCACTGAACTTAAACACATTATTACCGAAATACAACGTGTGGCGCTGGCCAATCCTGAGTTGGCCATTTCGCTTTTTCACAACGGCTCGCCCATTTACGAGTTGCCATCTGAAAGTCGCCGCAAACGCATTGTAAGCCTTTTTGGGAAAGCCATCAATCAAAGCCTTATTCCGGTCCAGACCGAAACATCAGTTATCAATATATCGGGTTTTATCGGTCAGCCGCGGTTTGCGCGAAAGATGCCCGGAGAGCAGTTTTTCTTCGTGAACAATCGATTTATGAAGCATCCCTTTTTTCATAAAGCGGTGATCCAAGCCTACGAACGCATCTTGCCCCCCGAAACATTCCCTTCTTATTTTCTCTATTTTGAGGTCGACCCTTCGACTATCGATATCAATATTCATCCTACCAAAACTGAAATCAAGTTTGAAGACGAACGGGCTGCCTGGCAGATTATTATGGCAGCGTTGCGCGAATCGATAGGAAAATTCAATTTGATGCCTTCGATTGATTTCGATCAGACCGGAGCCATTGATATTCCGCTGGCTCCGGTGACCCATGATGATGTTCTGCAACCGGAAGTCCGTATCAATCCGGCCTATAATCCTTTCGACCAGATTCCGGATGGTTTTGCCCAATCGTACAATTCGCCAAGGGAGAGTGCAAACCAGAACCACTGGGAGAAGTTGTACCTTGGGTTGGAGCAGCCTCGGCTGTCTCCCGATTTTCGCGAAACGGACAACTGGGAAGAGCCCGATGAGGCCGTTCAGCAAACGATAACACACGAAAATGGCCATCAGGTTGAACCATATAATTTTCTGCAACTGAAAAATCGCTACATTATCACGCCCGTTAAATCGGGATTGATGTTGATAGATCAGCGGCGTGCGCACGAACGGATTCTTTTCGAGCATTTTATGCAAATTCTTGACTCGAGCGTCACCATCAGTCAGCGGGTGCTCTTTCCCGAGGAACTTGAGCTAAATGCTGCCGATGCCGAAGTTTTACAGGCTATCAACAGCGATTTGAAACAATTCGGGTTTGAAATCAGGCAGAGCAGTGCCAATATCTTCTTTATTGAGGGTATTCCGGGACCGTTAAGTCATCTCAACGGGCGGAATCTGGTCGAAAAACTGCTGGAAGCATTCAAGTCGAGACCAGTAGATGTGGTTGACGAGATGCGCGAACATCTGGCCGCAATTTTAGCCCAGACTTCGGCAATCGATTATGGTATTGCACTAAAGCCAGATGAAATATCATCTCTGTTCAATAATTTGTTCGCCTGCCAGATGCCCAATTTCTCGCCTTCCGGCAAAAAAATAGTTTCGATAATTGCGTTGCAGGATTTGGAAAAACTGATAAAATAGTGGCGAATCTCCGCTGAATCCCTATTTTTGCAATCAGTCACTACAATTTTCAATTATGATACCTTATCGTCCCAACTCATTGTTTTCGATGCCACCTGTGGTCAAGAATCTGATTATGATTAATGTAGTGATGCTGGTGGCTACATGGGCATTGGGCCGTATCGGCATCGATTTAACTTCCAAACTTGGGCTTTACTATCCAGGTTCGCCCAACTTCGAACCTTACCAGTTGTTGACCCACATGTTCATGCATGGTGGTTTTACCCATTTGTTATTTAATATGTTTGCCCTTTATATGTTCGGCAAGGTGCTTGAAATGGTTTGGGGGCCTAAACGGTTTCTCTTCTATTTCTTCGTCACCGGACTGGGCGCTGCCGCGTTGCATCTTTTTGTCAATTACCTCGAAATATCGTCGATGCAGAAATCGGTTTCAGCCTTTATTAATACGCCATCGCCCGATTTGATGGCCAGTTTTGTCAAGGCCAATATCAAGAACCCCGCCAGCTGGGTGAACGATTTTATCAATGGATGGTACGAAGCGCCTAATAGCCCGGCTTACATCCAACAGGCGTCCGATATTATGCAAAGAATTGTTGCCGAACGAATCAACGTTCCTACTGTTGGTGCCTCGGGAGCTGTTTTTGGTGTACTGCTGGCTTTCGGGATGCTTTTCCCCAATACTGAACTGATGTTGCTTTTTCCTCCGATTCCTATCAAAGCCAAATATTTTGTAATTGGCTACGGGTTGATTGAACTCTATCTGGGTATCACCCAATCAGACAGTAATGTGGCCCATTTTGCCCATCTGGGCGGTATGGTGTTTGGCTTTTTCCTGATAAAATATTGGAACAAAACAACAAGGAGCTTTTATTAAAATGAGTATCGTCGACGAAATAAGGCTCTCTTTTCGGAACGGTTCGTACCTGACTAAACTGATTCACATCAATGTTGCAGTTTGGTTGCTGGTAAGAATTGTTTTTGTAGTGTATAAACTAAGTGGTTACGATACGCTTCCACTGCTCGGATGGCTTTCGTTGCCGGCATCGTTCGACCTCTTTATTACCCGGCCATGGACCATCTTCACCTACATGTTTCTTCATTTCAGCTTCTTGCATATTTTGGCCAATGTGTTGTGGCTCTATTGGTTTGGCAAGATTTTCCTGGAATATAACCCTCCGCGAAGGTTGCTAAGCCTTTACCTGATTGGCGGCTTTTTTGGCGGACTATTTTTTATGCTGGCCTACAATTTCTTCCCGTTGTTTCGCGATTCGCTTGAAACAGCACAATTGCTTGGGGCTTCGGCGTCGGTAATTGCCATTGTGATAGCTATTTCGGTTTATGTTCCGAATCACCTGATTCATTTGATTTTTATTGGGCCGGTTAAAATTAAATGGATAGCTGTTGTGTCGGTAATCATCTATATCATTGGTCTTTCAGGCGATAATGCAGGTGGCAATTTTGCCCATTTGGGCGGAGCTTTGTGGGGTTGGATTTATATGTCGCAACTGATGGCCGGCCGCGATATCTCTGCAGGGTTCAATCGTATTGTCGATAAAATTTTTGTCTGGAAGCGGGGCAAACGCCGAAACCTGAAGGTGAAATACAACAGTGCCCCAAATCTGGATTATGGTTATAACCGTGCGAAGACGGTTCAGCAGGAGGAGATTAACCGGATTTTAGATAAGATCAGCCAATCGGGATACGACAGCCTCACTGCCGAAGAAAAGGAGATGTTGTTCAAAGTGGGTAAAAAGAATTAACGGTGAAGAACTTTTTGTCGAAGTTTGGGATGATCATCAGTATTGCGGCAGCATTGGTGCTGGCGCTTGCTTATCTTGCTCCAATTGTGCCCCCCGACAAGTTCTGGCCGTTGGCTTTTTTCGGACTTGCTTATCCCTTTCTGTTGTTGCTCAATGTTATTCTGTTGGTACTACTGGCGATTGTCCGTTCGAAAAAAATCGTAATTCCACTGGTTGCCATATTGTTAGGGTTTAATCATCTGATAACGGTATTGAGTCTCTTTCCCCACAATCATGATGAAGCAAAAGGGATTAAAGTAATCAGTTACAATGTGCAGAATTTTAAGGCCGATTCGCGTAAGAAAAAGGATGAGCCGTTGCTGGTGCTTGATTTTCTGAAGAAGAGCAATGCCGATATTATCTGTTTGCAGGAAGCCAATCTTTCGCAAAAGGGACGGCTCAGTCCGGCAGCCATCAAAACGGCGTTGCCCAATATCAATTCTTACCAGTTGGCACACGGCTCTTCTTTTTCCGGGCCAGTCACTTTTTCCAAATATCCGATTATCAACCTGGGCGAGATCCGGTTTCGCAACAGTTCGAATATGGTCCTTTTTTCCGATATCAAAATGGGAAATGGTAAAATTATTCGGGTTTATAACTGTCATTTCCAGTCGAATATGATAGCGCCGGGAAAATATTCACTGATTGATTCGGAGCAGGATGAACTTTCGCGAAAGCAAATTGGCGAAGCAAAAGAGCTGGGTTTGAAACTGAGACGTGCCTACAGGATCAGGGCCGAACAGGCACGAAAAGTGGCAGCGCATATCAGGCAATCAAAATATCCGGTGATTGTTTGCGGAGATTTCAACGATACGCCTGTTTCGTATGTCTATTCGACTGTAAGTCAGGGATTAAAAGATGCATTTGCCGAATCGGGTTTCGGAATATCAAGCAGTTACAACGGCATTATCCCATCCCTGCGGATAGACTATATTTTGCACGATAAAAGGTATGAAGCGGTTAATTATAAGCGCTACAAGGTGAAATATTCCGACCATTTCCCTATCTCCTGTACACTTATCGAGCCATAAATCTGGTTAATGTTATGGCACATCCATTCCGAAAACAAAAAAGGCCCGGAGTTCCGGACCTTTTCTATAATTTGTTTTGAATGAACTACAAAAGAGCATCAATTTTTGAAGCAAGAATGGTTTTCGGCACTGCACCAACCTGTTTGTCGGCAATTTCACCGCCTTTAAAGAAAAGAATAGTCGGTATATTGCGAATTCCAAATTTGGCTGCTGTTCCGGGATTACTGTCAACATCCATTTTGGCTATAACAGCACGATCTTTGTAATCATCCGAGAGTTCCGAAACAAGTGGGCCAATCATACGGCACGGACCGCACCATTCTGCCCAGAAATCAACCAAAACCGGTTTATCCGATTGAAGGACAACTTCTTCAAAATTTGCATCTGTAACTTCAATAGTCATGATTAATATTTTTTTAATGTTTATAAATGTCGGTTGTTTCGAGCTACAAAAATATAAATTAATTAATACTTATCGAGGCTATATTGGAATGATTTTGCAGGTATGTTTTTAATTCGCTGGTTATCAGGATACGCCTGTTCCGGCTAAAAAGTTTCAACCGGATGTTTGTTATCGGGTCGAAGATGACAAACTTCACATTGGTGCGCCCCTGTGTTTTGGCCATTGCTTTGTCGAGTTCTTCAATTAATTCGCCTGAGAGTAGATCGGTATGAATTTCGATCGAAGCATGTTCGGCATGTTCGGCTACCTCCTGAAGCAACTCAATTTTTGATGGCTTAAATTCAAGTTCGTCACTTCCTCTCCACTTTTCCATTACCCTGCCTTTAACCATCAGGAAGAGCCCTTTACGACAGTACTTGGCATAGCTAATAAAATCGTTGCCAAAAAACATCATCTTGTACGAGCCGTTAAAATCGGTGAGCACCATTACCGCGTAAGGTTTGCCGTTCTTTGAAGTGCCTTCGGATGCTTCAGTAACAATGCCGGCAAAAGTCAAATCACGGTTGGTGTAGCGCCTGATGTTTTCATTTAAATCGGCCAAAACAACATCTTTTGTACATAAACTATTGATTTCTATTTTGTAATCGTCGAGTGGATGGGCTGAGAGGTAAATTCCTATCAGGCTTTTTTCTTTATCGAGCATAACAATTCGGGGCCACTCCTCTACTTTGGGAATGGCGGGCAGCTTGATCTCGACCCCCATTCCGCCACCAAAAAGGGTAGCCATCGAAGTCGCCTTTTCAGCCTGAATACGGTTGCCGTAGCGCATCAATGCTTCAATAAAGGTGACCCCTTCGCCGTTATCGGCAAAATACTGTGCCCGGTGGAAAGCCCCAAACCCATCGAATGCACCGGCCATAGCCAGCGCTTCCATATTTTTCTTATTGACAGACTGAAGGTTGACACGTTCGACAAAATCGAAAACCGACTTAAATTCCCCTTTTTTGTCCCGTTCGATGACAATGTCATCAACGGCACCTGCGCCGACTCCTTTAATGGCAGCCATCCCGAAACGAAGGTCTCCGCTTTTGTTTACAAAGAACTTATCGCGCGATTCGTTTACATCTGGTCCCAAAACTTTTAATCCCATTTGAGTACACTCGTCCATGAAGATTGAGATTTTATCGGAATTCGACAGGTTACAACTTAACACGGCAGCCATAAACTCGGCGGGATAATGGGCTTTCAAATAACCGGTTTGGTAAGCTACATAGGCATAGCAGACCGAATGCGATTTGTTAAAAGCATAAGAGGCAAATGCTTCCCAATCTTTCCATATCTTATCGATTAGCGGCCCTTCTTCTTTGCCGATGGCCTTGCATCCCTCCATAAACTCTGGATTTGCTTTGCACCCTGATATAAATTGGGTTTTGAGTTTCTCCATCAGTTGGATGTTCTTTTTACCCATTGCTTTACGAAGGGTATCAGAATCGCCGCGGGTAAAATGGGCCAGCGACCGCGAGAGCAACATAACTTGCTCCTGAAAGACGGTAATCCCATATGTATCTTTTAAATACGATTGCATCATCGGATGGTCGTAGATTATCTCCTGTTTACCGTGCTTCCGTTCAACATAGTTGGGAATATATTCCATTGGCCCGGGACGGTAGAGGGCATTCATCGCCACCAAATCTTCGAAACGGTTGGGCTGTAATAACCTGAGCCATTTTTTCATGCCCGGCGATTCGAACTGGAATATTGCGGTTGTATCACCACGACTAAAGAGTTTAAAGGTCTCCTCATCGTCGAGCGATATTTTGTCGATATCGATATTGATCTTTCTTGAAAGCTTGATGTTTTCGAGACACTCTTTGATAATCGACAGGGTTTTCAACCCAAGGAAGTCCATCTTCAGCAATCCAATCGATTCCACAAAATGGCCATCATATTGGGTAGTGAGCAGATCTTCGTCTTTTGTAGGCATCAGTGGGATGTGATTGTCGAGCGAGTCGCGGCCAATCAACACGCCGCAGGCATGAACCCCAAATTGTCTTACGCATCCTTCAAGCGTTTCGGCCAATTGTAATGTTTTTACGATTAGCGGGTTGGTCGACTTTTTTTCGATGAATAGGTCAGGATTTTCCTTGTATGCCGATTCAAGAGTGATTTTGGGTGTTTCGGGTACCATCTTGGCCAAACGATCGGCTTCAGGGAGCGGGAGCCTAAGTACACGTGCCACATCGCGGATAGCCAGTTTTGCAGCCATGGTTCCAAAGGTACAAATATGGGCTACTTTTTCACGACCATATTTTTCCTTTACCCAGTCGAGCACTTTTTGGCGGCCGTCGTCATCGAAGTCGATATCGATATCAGGCATCGAGATACGTTCGGGGTTGAGGAACCTTTCGAAAAGCAGATCGAATTTTATCGGGTCAACGTTGGTAATTCCGGTAGTGTAAGCCACCGCAGAACCGGCAGCCGATCCGCGCCCCGGCCCAACAATAACGCCCATGCTGCGTGCTGCTGCAATGAAATCCTGAACGATAAGAAAATATCCGGGGAAGCCCATCGTCTTGATGGTATCCAATTCGAAATCGATACGCTCTTTAATCTCGCCGGTGAAATTGTTGCCGTAACGTTCTTCAGCACCTTTGTAGACCAACATCTGCAGATAATCCGATTCGAATTTCACCCGCAATACATTTTCGTATGTGCCTATATTCGAATATCTTTCGCCAAATTCTGCAAGAAGCGATCGCTCGTCATACTTTTCGCGGTAGCGGTCGATATTTCCAAAATCGGGCGGAATGGGAAATTCGGGCATAATCGGTTTGGCATCGAGATCATAGCTTTCAATTTTATCGGCAATTTCGTTGGTAGTCAGCAATACCTCGGGAATATCTGCAAAAAGCTCGTTCATCTCAGCGGTACTTTTGAGCCATTCCTGTCGGGTATAGCGCATCCTTGTTGGAT
>CAYOJD010000052.1:0-6232 GCA_964404205.1 uncultured Prolixibacteraceae bacterium | reverse complement strand
TTGTTGGATCGACCCAAGCTTTGCCGGTATTCAAACAAATCAAAAGGGCATGGGCCTCGGCATGATCTTCGTTGATAAAGTGGACGTCATTGGTTGCAATCACCTTTACACCATGTTTAGCGGCCAACTCCAATATTCTGGCATTGACCATCACTTGATTGTCGTACACTTCGGCCCGCAGAATCGGATCATCGGCTTTGTGGCGCTGCACTTCGAGGTAATAATCATCGCCAAATATCGATTTGTACCACTGAATGGCCTCGTCAGCACCTTTGGTGTCGCCTTTCATAATCAGTTGCGGGATTTCGCCCCCCAGACAGGCAGAGGAGACAATAAGACCCTCGTGGAAGCGTTCCAACAATTGCTTATCGATACGGGCTTTGTAATAAAAGCCTTCTGTGTTGGCTAATGTTATTAATTTCAGTAGATTGCGATATCCCTTCTCGTTTTTGGCCAATAGAATCAGGTGATCGCCCGAACGGTCTTCTTTTTCATTTTTGTCTTTGAAATGAATACCACGTGAGGCCACATAGGTTTCGCAGCCCAATATTGGTTTGATGCCGTTTTTCTTACAAGTGTCGAAAAATTCTTTAATCCCGAACATCGAACCATGGTCGGTAAGGGCCAATGCAGCCTGACCGTCTATTTTGGCTTTTTTTACCAGTCCGGATATGCTTGCAGCGCCATCGAGAATCGAATATTGGCTGTGCACGTGCAGATGTGTAAATGGTATCATTTTGCTGAATCGTTTACTTTGAGGTATTAACGTGGGAGGCAAGCACCAGGTTACTTACCCCATAAAGATAGATACAACCAAACTTTATCAAAAATGTTTTTATTAACAATCGGTCGAAAAGGAGGGGGAATTTAACAAAGAAGGCACCTCGCGGGAGATGCCTTCTTTGTTGTTGCACGATTAAATCTTAAGGTGCCACTGGGTTCCAGTCGACAACTGAAACACTGACTGCCTTGTATTTGGTGAAATCCTGAACGGTCAAAGTATTGTCGTTGGGATCGACTTTATCCTCAAACTGGTAAGCATATACCTCAAAATAGAATCGGGTAACCGTATTTTCGCCTGTTTGTTCAAAGAGCAATGGTTGGTACTGGAACTGGTAGCTTGTTGCCGTTATATATCCTGAAATTAACAGAGGGACAATCGTTTCAGCAGATGATCCTGATTCAGCTCGTTTGAGGATAACGCTGTAAGCATCGGCACCATTTACAACATTCCAACTCAATTCTATCTTGTCGCCATTCAGATTGGCTACACAATTGCCTGCCGGGTCAATAATCGCAGCTGTTGATGCTTCTGTTATTTCCTGCTGGCTCCCGTTCTCGAAATTGACAACATACGAATAGTTCGTATCGTCGATTGGTCGGGGTGACTCACTCACGAATGCATTCCCTTTACCGAAACTGTTGTCGAGCACGAAATTGCCACTCCCGTCAGTCGATTCGACAGATGAGATTGTTGCGCTGCTAAAAACTACCTGTACGACGCTTTCCTGATAAGTGCCGTTGACCAGCGTTGTTTTGGTGTAAACATCGGCAAAAGCTTCGGCCTGAAATTCTGTTTTGGAACAACCCGACGGAATTGTGATGACGGCCATTACAAGTAACGCCATTTTGATAGTTACATTTTTCATTCTGCGATGATTTGATTCAGGATGTTTGCAATTTTATGGGGTAAAGTTACAATTTTCCCAATCCGATCATGTTAATCGGGGTGAAATTTGAACCTCAGGGTTGAGTAAAAAAAGGTACCCATTCGGATACCTTTTACTGTTATTTGTTTGTAGTATTAATTCAGCGCGTAATCGACAGTTGCAACACTCACTGCATCATACTTTGAATCATCGCCTGTTTCAATTTTTAATGCAACAATTTCAAACGTAAAAGTGCCAGGCATTTGGTTGGTAAACAGACTGATATCCATGCCAAAAGTTGGAGTTGTACTGGCATCGTTAAAAGTGAAAAGTGGGGTTCTAACCACTTCGGTGGATCCTTTTCTGGCAACAATCTGGTAAGCTGTTGCACCCGTAACTTTTGACCATGTGGCTTTCACATAGGTGCCATTGTCCGTTTTTTTCTCAATCACGATATTGGTGGCGGGCTCTATAACAGTTCCTGTAATGGAATTGGTATAGTTGACAACTTCTCCGTTTTTAAAGGTGACCGCAAAAGTATAGGTGCCACCAATAGGCTTAACGGTTGAGTAGGCTGTTTCACCGCTGAACGAAAGCCCTTTGTCCTCATAATTGTCGAGCAGTTCCTTATAACCGTAAGGATCGGTCGATTCTACTGAAGTCATTGTGTTGTAAGAATATACCCACTGATAAACACTGTATGCGGTTGTAGTGCCTACAGTTTTAGACTGGATATAAACATCGGGATAGGCGGTATTCCCTTCATCCTTTTTGTTGCACGCACTTAACACCAGTGCTGCTAAAGCCGACATAAATAAAAATTGGAATGTAGTTTTCTTCATAATGGTAATTAATAGTTTACTGATGACTGAATCGTTATTACATAAAAAGAACCTTGGTAGAAATTCTCTATAAAGGAAGACGATACAGAAGTTAAAAAAGTTGCTTCGAATATAAAAAATGTTAAGGAATTATTGCCAGGCTTTTATGCTGAACATTAAATCGTCATAAAATGCAAATCTATTCTTTTTTATCCGGATTAAACGTGTATCTTTGCCCCGCAAAATAAAATTTATCAATTAACACGTAAATTGTTATGCCAGTAAAGATTCGCTTGGCAAGGCATGGCCGCAAACAACATGCCTACTACCACATCGTGGTAGCAAACAGCAGGGCACCACGAGATGGTAGGTTTATTGAAAGGATCGGTTCATACAATCCAAACACTAATCCTGCTACCATCGATCTTGACTTCGAGAAAGCCTTGAGCTGGCTCTTCAAGGGTGCACAGCCTACAGACACCACCCGCACTTTGTTGTCGGTGAAAGGTGTGATGATGAAGAAACACTTGTTGGAAGGTGTAAAAAAGGGAGCATTCGACGAAGCTGAAGCTGAAAAAAGATTTCAGGCATGGCTCACATCGAAAGAAGCCAAAATTCAGGCCAAGAAAGATAGCCTGAAAGCCGCGACTGCCGATGAGAAAAAAGCTAAACTGAAAGCTGAAGCTAAAATCAATGAGAGCCGTTTGGCCGAGATTGCCAAGAAAAATGCAGCAGCTGCTGCTGAGGCACTCGCTCCAAAAGAAGAAGAACCAGCAGGTGAGACTGAAACTACAGAAGAAAACACTGAAGCATAATTCATCTTATTGCTCCTGTTAGGAAAAAAGAAGGCGATGGTGGGAACCATCGCCTTTTGTTTATATTTGTGAAAGAACAATTGTTTCCCGTAAAATGAAACCAATTAACAAAGAAGATTTTACGCTTGTTGGTCAGGTATTAAAACCCCACGGGCTGAAGGGCGAACTGACTATCTCTTTCGTGCCGCAATATGACGAGTGGCTCGAAGAGGCCGATATCCTTTTCGTCGAAATCGACGGGGGATTGGTGCCCTTTTTTATTAGCGACGAAGGGCTTCGGTTCAAAACAGCCGAAAGTGCGATAGTCCAATTCGACGAGTTGGATTCGCAGGAAAGGGCCCGCGAACTAAATGGCTGTCCCATTTTTTTACCTGCCAATTCAATTGACCTCGCAGATAGCGATTTGCCGCTGTCGTACCTGAACGATTTTACGGTGATTGACCGAACAAAGGGGGAGATCGGAAAAATATCGCAAATCGATGACTATGCCGGAAACATTGTGATTACTGTCTTGTATCAGTCGAAAGAGGTGCTTATCCCGTTGTCCGACAGTATTATTGATGAAATTGATGAGCCACAAAAAATACTACGGCTCGATGTTCCGGAAGGTTTAATCGATCTCTACCTCGAATAATATTCAGGACAATGGTGCAACTTTTCGAAGAGTTGCACGTCATTGACTTAAACTATAAAAAACAAACAGGATGAAAATAAAAGTATGGTTACTGTTTCTTGCCTTCGTGTTTGCCGGGCAACATGCGTGGGCACAAAAGAGTGAGAACCGCGAAGTGTCTGCATTTACCGAGGTTTCGCTGCGCAACGATGCCAATGTCTTCGTGAAGCAGGGCAAAAATTTTTCGGTATCTGTGACAGGAAAAGAGAGCACATTGGAAAAACTGATTACTGAAGTTCGCGATCGCAAATTGGTTATCCGGTATCCCAACGAATCATTTTTCAAAACCAATTGGAACCCCGGCGAAGTAATTGTCTATGTTACGATGCCTCAGATCGACGGTTTGTCTGTATCCGGATCGGGAAACATTTCCAGCGATGGAAGTGTCGACGCCACAATAATTGATATTGCCGTAAGTGGGAGCGGCTCTGTTAAACTTCACGATTTAAAAGCTGAGAAAGTATCGGCTACGCTATCGGGTTCAGGGAATGTTATTCTTGCAGGAAAAGAGGGAAGTGTCAATTTTAACGGGGTCATTTCCGGCTCGGGGAATATCAAAGCTTTTGATTTTGCGGCGAAAAATGTAGATGTGAAGATTGCAGGCTCAGGCAACTGTCATATTCAGGCAACTGAAAAACTGATAGTTAAAATTGCCGGTTCGGGCAATGTAGTCTACCGAGGCAACCCGGCTATCGATTCTACGATTGCTGGTTCCGGTTCTGTCCGCGAAGAACGTTAAGCGTTTAGTTCGAAATAAAAAAAGTCCGACATTACTGCCGGACTTTTTTATTTCCTGATGATTTCGATTTGGCCGCCAATTCCAACCTTAAGGATGCTCGATGGAGTAGCCTCGTTCATATCGTCTTGCCGATACTCAACCACATAATCGACACTGTTTTTGATGATATCGTCTATCTCGCTGAAATTCTTCGGAGCATCGTTTCCACTAATGTTGGCCGATGTCGAAACAATTGGCTTCCGGAAACGACGAATCAGCTCTTCGGTAAATTTTTCGGTAGTGATCCGTATCCCGATTGATCCGTCTGCGGCGATCAGATTCGAAGCCAGGTTTTTGGCACCGGAGTAAATGATGGTCATTGGTTTATCGGCCACATCAATCAGTTGCCAGGCAATTTCGGGAACCTCGGCTACGTATGAGTGAAGCAAATTGGGATTTTCGAGCAATACCAACATGCTTTTGGCATCGGAACGCTTTTTTAGCTGATATATTTTTTCGACAGCCGCAGGATTGGTGGCGTCGCAGCCAATTCCCCAAATGGTGTCAGTGGGGTAGAGAATCATTCCGCCTGTACGCAATATTTCAATTGCTTTGCTGATATCGTTCGAAAATTCCATTGGTAACTGTTTGTCAATTAGACTTCAAAAGGGGCAATCCCATCAAAATCAAGTGTTGCAAAGTAATCATTAAGCGTTTCGGCCCTGCGGATTTGCACTACCTCGCCATTCTCGCGTAGCAGCAACTCGGCCGAACGCAGTTTACCGTTGTAGTTGAAACCCATGGCGTGGCCATGCGCACCGGCATCGTGAATCACTACGGTGTCGCCAGGTGCCAGTTTGGGCAATACCCTGTTGATGGCAAATTTATCGTTGTTCTCGCAAAGCGAACCGGTAACGTCGTACATGATTTTAGTTGCCGATTCTTCCTTGCCGGGAATGGTAATATGGTGATACGAGCCATACAATGCAGGACGCATCAGATTCGACATGCACGAGTCGAGCCCGGCGTATTTTTTATAGGTGCTTTTGATATGGAGTACTTTAGAAACCAGATAACCATAAGGGCCGGTAATGGCACGTCCCGACTCAAAGTAAATGTTCAGCGGAGCCAGCCCGTTGGCTTCAATCAGTTCATTGTATAATTTATGAATGCCTTTGCTCATTCGGTCGAGGTCAACTGCCTTTTGATCTGGCTTATACGGGATACCAATTCCACCACCCAAATTGGCAAAGTCGAATCGGATCCGCAGTTCATGGTTGATTTCAACAATCCGTTCGAATAATATATGGGCAGTTTCGACAAAATAGTCAGGGTCAAGCTCATTCGATGCTACCATGGTGTGGATACCAAACCGTTTTACCCCTTTGTCGCGCAGGATTCGGTAACCTTCGAACATCTGTTCGCGGGTGAAGCCATACAGGGTGGCGAGCAGGTCGGCGCTGACGCCCTGCATGACGAAGACCATCTTGAACGCGACCTGCGGGTCGAGCGCCATGGCGCCGCCGTCGCTGCCCATCGGCACGCGCGACATGCTC
>CAYOJD010000051.1:5657-21378 GCA_964404205.1 uncultured Prolixibacteraceae bacterium | reverse complement strand
AATTTCATTTTCGGACTAAAGACCTTTCATAAATTCTATTCTTAAATATAAGCAAACAATTTATTATAAGTCAATAGTTTGAATAAAATTTCTGGTGATTGGTTTTTCAGGAACGAGATTTGAAGTTTTCGTAAATAATACTTAACTAAATGTTTTTGAAATTAAAACAAAAAGCCCGCTATTTAGCGGGCTTTCGGTAAATGTTATTTTACAACCTGTATTATTCAGGAGAAATAGCATCAACGGGACAAACTTCGGCGCAAGAGCCACAATCTGTACATAATTCAGGATCAATTTTGTAGATTTCACCTTCGCTGATAGCTTCAACAGGACATTCGTCGATGCAAGTTCCGCATGCGATACAACTGTCGGAAATTTTGTAGGCCATGTCTCAGAGTATTAAATTGATAATGTTATTAACTTTATTTCGAAGACAAATGTACAAAGAATGATACAAAAAAAAATTGTCTGGGCTATTTTCCGATACTTAAGGCCGAATTTAGAATCATTCAAATAAAATTTTATCCCCGGATGAAGCTGTTTAAAGTTAATTGTTTGATATATGGTTAATTATTCGGGTTAACTTATAGTGGCCTCGTTTTTATTGTCTTGAAAGTAAGCACAGTAAGGTTGAAGGCCACACGACGGACATTGGGGTTTACGGGCAATACAAACATAACGGCCATGTAAAATTAACCAGTGGTGGGCAATAGGAAGCATCTCTTCTGGAATGTGCTTAACCAGTTGTTGTTCTGTATCAAGCGGATTTTTTGATTTTATAGTTAATCCCAAGCGCGCGGCAACTCTGAAAACATGAGTATCAACTGCCATTGCGGGTTTATTGAAGGCTACCGAAACAATCACGTTGGCTGTTTTTCGTCCAACGCCGGGTAGCTTAGTCAGTTCTTCAATTTCGTTGGGGATATTGCCATCGAAATCAGAAACAACTTTGCGGGCCATTCCAACCAGATGTTTGGATTTGTTATTTGGATATGAACAACTTCTGATGTACTCGAAAACCTCGTTTGCCTCGGCTTCGGCCAATTTATAAACTGTGGGATATTGCTTGAATAACTCCGGAGTTATCAAATTTACTCGTTTGTCGGTACATTGTGCCGATAAAATAACGGCAACCAACAATTGATAAGGGGTTTTATAATCGAGCTCAGTTTCGGCTACTGGCATATTAACCTTGAACCAGTCGATTATTTTTTCGTAACGCTCTTCAATTTTCATAATGAATGATTATTGCCGCCTAAGATAACGTTTTCGTACTTAAAAATGATTTTGGTTTTTCAGTCCGATAAGCATAGCTCTTGGCAAACGGCCGAATCGTATTACTTTTGCCAAAAAGCAGGCTATTATGATACCATATCTTCAAATCGAGAATCTTACCAAATATTGGGGCGAACTTGCTCTTTTCGATGGAATCAGTTTTACCATCGCACAAGGCCAGAAAGTGGCTTTGATTGCCAGAAACGGGGCGGGAAAATCGACTTTGATGGATATTATAACTGGTAAAGAGGTCGCTGACAGTGGGGCTGTCACTTTTACCCGTGACATTACAGTAGGATATTTGCGCCAAATGCCTGATTTGAATCCCGATGATACAGTACTTGGAACCGCTTTTAATGCCACAGGCGAGCTGGCTGGCGTAGTGCGCGAATACGAGATAGCGCTTGGAAATGACAATCAGCAGCAATTGGCATTAGCTATCGAAAAAATGAATCGATTAAACGCATGGGATTATGAGTTGAAGATAAAACAGATTCTCACGGAGCTAAAGATTACAAATCTTAGTCAGAAAATTAGCGAACTGTCAGGTGGCCAGAAAAAAAGGGTGGCGTTGGCGCATGTTTTAATTGATGAACCCGATCTGCTTATTCTGGATGAGCCAACCAACCACCTCGATTTGGATATGATTGAGTGGCTTGAGAAATATCTTGAAAGGACAAAGTGTACATTACTAATGGTGACCCACGATCGTTATTTTCTCGATAATGTATGCAATGAAATTATTGAACTCGAGGATAATACAATTTATCGTTATCGCGGTAATTATGGTTATTATCTTGAAAAACGGGACGAACGAATTCAGGTGCAGAATGCTGAGGTGGACAAAGCACGAAATCTTTTCCGTACAGAGTTGGAATGGCTGAGACGAATGCCGCAGGCGCGCAGCCACAAATCGAAATACAGAACCGAGAATGCCTACAAATTGCAAGAAAAAGCATCGAAAAGAAGAGTTGAAGATAGCGTTGAGCTAACCATCCAGGGACAACGACTGGGAGGCAAAATTCTGGAAATTAGTGGTTTGTTCAAAAGTTTTGAAAGGGTGAAAATTGTTGATGATTTCAGTTACAAACTTTCCAGATTCGATAAAATTGGCATTGTAGGGAAAAATGGTACCGGCAAAAGTACTTTTCTTAACCTGATCACCGGAAACTGCAAGCCCGACAGTGGCCGAATCGATGTTGGCGAAACCATCAGTTTTGGATATTACAATCAGGAAGGTATCACCTTTTCGCCGGGCGACCGCGTAATTGATGTAGTGAAAGAGATTGCAGAAGTAATTGAAACCGGAAATGGAAGTAAACTCACTGCTTCACAGTTTCTTACAACATTTCTGTTTCCGCCCGACACACAGTATAATGTGGTTGAGAAACTGAGTGGTGGCGAAAAGCGACGGCTTTATCTTTGTACGGTTTTAATGAGAAATCCCAATTTCTTGATTCTCGATGAGCCTACCAACGATTTGGATATTCTCACCCTTAACGTGCTGGAAGAGTATTTGCGCAGCTTTAAAGGTTGTTTGATGGTCGTATCGCACGATCGCTATTTTATGGATAAGATTGTCGATCATCTTTTTGTCTTCGAGGGCGATGGAAAAATTAAAGATTTTCCCGGCAACTATTCTGATTACAGGATTTGGCTTGATGAGAAATTGAAGGCTGAACTTCCGGCAGAAAAAGGTGAAAAGATTCAACGTGTTAAACCACAGTCGGATAAGCGAAAATTGAGCTTCAAGGAGAAGAATGAGTTTGAACAACTTGAGAAAGAAATTCTGTTGCTTGAAAACGAGAAGGCTACGTTGGAAGAGGAGATGAATTCGGGACAATGTTCGGCTGATGAGTTACTTACCAAATCGAAACGTCATGGTCAAATAAGTATCCTTTTGGACGAAAAGGAAATGCGCTGGCTGGAACTGAGTGAAATTGCCTGACTCAGTTTAGATGCATCCGCATACAAAACGTTCGGCTAAACCTTCAAGCAGGTCATCGACCATCTTTTTTTCGTTGTCAGTGCCTTTGCATTGTTGGCAAACGGGCAAATTTACCATTGTGTTGTAGGAGTAGTTTCCGCTAACGATTGGTGCTTCGCAAACGAAACACATTTTCCCAAAATCTTCCATTAGTTTAACCGGTTTTGGTTCTCTTCAATTCTTTCCATGATAAAGATACCACCGGTACCTTCAGCATCCTGACTACTGCCAATAATTCTACCATCGGGCATAATTTCACCTTCCCAAGTATCAAGTTCATAGATTATATCTTCGTCAGAAAAGAGAATTTCGCAGGAGTGTGATTTGATTTTTACACTATTCCCATCGATTCGGCCGGTAACTTCCTGCTTGACCATGAAAGTCTCTTCACCTTCGATCTGTTCCGAAAAACGCAGTTCTCCAGATAATTGCATCCCTTTTTGGCGCAATTCGGCAAAACCACTATCTTTTCCGAAGCCAAAATCTTCCTGATATTTCCAACGACCTGTCAAATCGATCTTTCTGCTCATTTATTACAAAATTGAGTTGCAAATTTAATCAAACCGTACGAATTTCGTGCCAAACTAAAATAGTGCTCATGATTAGAAAAAAGTAATCCGGGAAAAGTTACTTCCCGGATTATCTTTCTTTCAATATCGATTATCGGTTACTTTTCAGGAAAAGGGTTCCTTTCTTGATTTCGCCATTACCCAGATAAAGGATATATACGTAAGTCGCCGATGGCAAAACCTCATTGGTGAGCGCCCAACTGTTGTTCGAACGTCCATCCCACCACTCGGTTCCTGGCCAGTAGTTGCCGTTGCCGTAATTTTTCTTTTCGTAAACCAGCGATCCCCAGCGACTGAAAACTTGCAGATGGGCTTCTGGGAATTGATATAAGCATCTGATTTTAAATGTTTCGTTAATGCCATCACCATCAGGAGAGAAGGCGTTGGGCACGAGCAGTTCGCAATCGTCGGCTGGCGTAACATCGAAATAGATCCGTTCGGTGATACATTCATTTGGCGTTCCGTTATCACAAATTTGAACGTCGAAATAATCTCTACCAATGAAATCCATCTTAGGCGTGTAAATAAAATTTCCGTTCGACTGTAAGGTAACAGTTCCGTTGGCTGGTTGCGAAACCGGAGTGGTATTGATTGTTAAATCGCTGTGCAGATTATCAATATCGGTAACATCTTGCAAAATATTGCCATCGATGGGGTGATACTCCATCGTGGTGTAGTTGTTTCCATCATATACCGGAGGATCGTTAACCGCTCTGACGGTTATGTTGACCGTTGCGGTGGCACAGTCGCCATCCGTATCGCAAATTTGATAAGTAAAGCCATCTGAACCAAAATAGTCGGCATCTGGAGTGTAAACAATAATATCGTCGCCCGGATCGTTGGGTTTCGTACCAACATCAACCCTGATTTGACCGTAAAGTGGCTGAACCGTTATCACTATTGCTGACGAAGAGGGGCCGTTGCCACCAAAACTATCGTTGTCCAGCACATCGATATTGAGCTGATTATCTTCGTCCATCGCCACATTGTCATCGACAACAACCGGAACTACATTAAGGTTCGTGACGGTTACATCGTCCGGCTCGCCATCATTGTCAGCATCAACATTTGCACTGTTGTCCGGGTCGTCCGACAAATCGTAAAGCGTAGTTGTTCCCAATGCAATTGCTGCAACGGTTGCCTGATTGGATACCTTAGCGGCATCTATCTCCTTCAGGGTGAGTACAAAAGTTGCGCTAAACGTGGAGTTGTCGCTACCTCCAGCCGGTAACAAAGCTAATGCCCCACCGCTAACAGTAACCAACGGGTCGGTGATTATCAGATTGGTTAAATCAGTATTTCCACCATTTTGAATTGTAAATTGATAAGTGATAGTCTCGCCAATCTCGGCACGATTATTCCCGTTTTCGTCGTTAAAATGGGCTTTTTTGGTTAAAGAGAGATTACAATTATCTACGGTAAGATTGGTTGATGCAGTTGCCTGACAACCATCGGAATTGGTGTAAGTATAAGTAATTACATGCACTCCAGCACCCGCAACCGCAGGATTAAACTGACCATTGGTGATACCTGTTCCCGAATAGGTACCACCCGCTGGTAATCCTCCCGCAAGGGCAAACGGCGTTCCCGTATTACATACATTGCTCATCGGGGCAAGCGTTACAACGGGTTTGAGGTGGACGGTAATGGTAACAGGATTGGATGTTTTGTGACAACCAGTTGTTGTGTTATAAACTTCGGCAGTAACAACATCACCAGGCTGCAATGTCGAGTTGCTGTAGGTAGCCGCAGCTGAGCGGGCCAGAACAAGAATTCCGTTAACCAGAAATTCATATTCATCTCCACCGCTGGCTGTAAAACTGACCGGATTGCTTTCGCAAATGGTCATATTGTCAGCGGTTAGGGATGCATCTATGTTCGTCAAATCTTGAATGGTAATGTTTTGAGTCGCCTCACAACCCGCAGCATCGGTGATGGTTACAACATAACTCCCAATAGCGAGATTGGTGTAAATGCCTGTCGGT
The DNA here is from genome assembly GCA_964404205.1 of uncultured Prolixibacteraceae bacterium. Classification (GTDB taxonomy): domain Bacteria; phylum Bacteroidota; class Bacteroidia; order Bacteroidales; family Prolixibacteraceae; genus CAZWBR01. The sequence continues at coordinate 15,562 of CAYOJD010000051.1, read as the reverse complement.
TGAGCCGTTGCACCATCAAGACTGAACGAATAAGGTGCAACTCCCCCTGTTGCATCGACTGTAAAAGAGCCTTGACTGTTGTTACAATCGACATCCGTTTTAGATATTACTGATGTTTGCAGCGCAGTTAACGGTTCGCTGATGGTGAATGTAGTGGTAGCTTCGCAAAGATTGACATCGGTTACTTTGGCGGTATAACTTCCTACCGGTAAATTTGTAAATTGTCCGGTGCTGTTGCTCAGCGCATTTGTTCCGTTTGTAATGTCGTATTGGTAAGGAGTCGTTCCGCCGTTGGCTGTCAAAGTTACCTCGCCGGTGTTGGTATTAAAGCATTTAATATTCTGTATTGATGGTGCCGTAAGCGTTAGGAGATCAGGCTGGCTAATGTTGAAATTAACATCGAAAGTACAACCTTTTGCATCCTTTACGGTAACCAGATGATTTCCGGCAGAAAGCCCGGCAAAAGTGGCAATGGTTTGATAGGCGCCTCCGTTCAGGCTATAGGTATAATCGGGAGTTCCGCCTGATGCCGTTATGGTTGCCGAGCCGTTTACCGCACCCGAGCAAAGTGGTGGGACAATTGTGCTGGCTGAAGCAGTAAGCGGAGCATCGGGGCCGGAAATGGTGATGGTTACATTGGTTTCGCACCCGTTTGCATCACGTACCAGAACGGGGTAGGAGCCTTTCTGAAGATTAACGTAACTTCCGCCCGACGGAGTGGTTTCATTGTTGAAGAAAAATTGATAAGGCGCTACACCCCCTGTGGCTGAAATATTTGCTGAACCAGTACCGTTGCCAAAGCAGTCGACATTGGATGTTACATCAACCGATGCCTGAAGCGCTGCCAAAGGTTCAGTTATGGTTGCGGTTACGGTTGTTTCACAGTTTTTGGCATCTTTAACCCCAATCGTGTAATTTCCGGCCACCAAATTATTGAATGTACCGGTATTGTTTTCTGTCGCCCAGTTATCGATAGTGAAACGGTATGGAGGAGTTCCTCCAGTGGGCGAAACAGTTAACGAACCGCTATTAGTCCCTGTACATTTTACATCTTGTTTTGTTGTCAAAGAGGCTATTAGCTGAAGTGGCTGATCAATTGAGGCTGTCAGATCAACAGTACAGTTATTGGCATCTTTGACCTGGATTGGATAGGCTTTAGCCTCCAGGTTCGAAAAAATATTGGTAACCTGAAATGTTGTTCCACCGTCAATACTATAGTTGTAGGGTTCGATTCCTCCCGTTGCACTAATGGTGAACGAGCCGGTTGCACTGCCGAAACAGCCTGCATCAGTTTTAGTTTGAATGGAAGCCTGAAGAGCTTGCGCCGGTTCTGTAATAGTAATTGTTGCCGTAGTTTCGCAGTCGTTAGCATCGCGGACGATTACGGGGTAACTGCCGGCAGAAAGGTTGACAAAATTGCCATCAACTCTTGCAATCGTTTCACCATTAAAAAAGAAACGGTACGGAGGAGTTCCTCCTGATGCGGTGACATTGGCATTGCCGGTTGTTGCACCAACACATAAAACGTCAGTTTTGGTATCGACTGTTGCTACAACGGCGTTGAGGGTTTGTGTGATATTTACCGGAACAGTAACCTTATCGCCCGCAGCATCCCTAACATAAACCGTGTAATTGCCTGCTGTCAAATTTGAAAATACCACAGTTGAAGAATAATTACTTTCATTGTTAAAACTGAACTCATAAGGGGGTGTCCCCCCGGTAGCTTCAATCGTCACTTCACCGGTATTCCCGCCAAAACAGGGTACATTTTTCTGGTCGATAATGTAGGCTTTCAGCGGAAATTCGACATACGAATCTTCAATCTCACCATTGGTAATGTCGGCATCGAAGTTTGCTTTTGCGAAAGCTCCCTGGGCTTCAGGGCGCACCATCACGCGTACACCAAAAGTTGAAACCGCGGTTGATGGTGGAGTAACATTCAGAACAACAGGTGTCAGCGTTGAAACGTTAGAGGCTCCGCTGTAAAAGCCATCCGAGGCATCGGTAAAAGAACCATTCCCATCCCAATCGAACCAAATTCCCCATTGGGCATTAAAAACAGATGCCTGCGAATTGATATTGATGATCCAGTCAGCCGGTTGCCCTGCAATTAGTTCATCCGGGACCATTAATCCGTCATCACCGCTATCGCCATTGGCATCAGTCGAGTAGAGCGGCGAACATTCAGAATAGCTGACTGAATTGCCCAGCCAGATGCTACCTGCGTTGTCGGGTGTGCCGTCTTTGTCGGCATCGGTATTGACTAATGCGCTTGGCGAACCGAATGATACGGGCAAATCGCCGTAATCGTAACCGGTAATATTGATTAAATGATCCTCAACTTCTCCGTTTAAGGCTATATTCAGGCTCCGTCCATCCAAATCCGATCTCGAATCGAGAAGGCTGTTGGTCGTAAGTCTGACACGAAGGTAACTTCGCCCGGCTTTGATGGTTCCCGCTGCACAGTCGTATTGGCTCAAATCCCAAACCAATGAGGTGATGCTTGGTACCGCGCTGCTTGGAATGGTGTAAGCCAACCCATTGTTGACCGCTTCATTGTCTTCAAAAAGTCCGTTTTGGTTGAAATCAATCCAAGCCAGCAGGTTTGCGTTGGTGCCGGAATTGTTGTATGAAAAGCAAGTCAATGAATAATTTCCTACATTATCGATAATAATATCGTCGACAACAGGTATCGATTCCTCGTCGTCAGTTCCCTGCAAGTCATCGCCACTGGCCTGATCGTTAGGTGTGTACGACGGGTCTGCATCGACAGTAAATCCCAGTCTTATACGTTCTTCAACTTTTGTAATTGGCCAATAGCTCCCAGGGTTTTGGTCTGGAAAAATCTGTCCGTCGTTGGTTGCTCCGGTGCCGAAAGTCCCCGCAGAGAGCGACGAAGTAGTGGCGATTCTTTCGATAAGGTGTGCAGCCGAAGCAAATCCTGTAACATCAGAATAATCAATCGGGAGAAAGAGTCCCATTGAAACAGCAGTCGCAGGCTTACCGTTCATCTCAAGTGAAAAGGCTGAGAGCGCCGGTGCCATCAGCAGATAGGTTCCTACCGGCGAAGCATTGTCAGTGCCTGTAAGTTGGGTAATAGCGATATTTCTATCTGTCCCCGAGATATTAACTGTATAATCTGATCCCGATGAGTTGGTTCTGTCCCAGCCTTCGAGAAAATACCAGCCATCTGTTCCCTGCCGGGTGATTTTCAAGTATTCATCTGCCGTGCTGTTGCCTGCATCGGCAAAAACCATTCGCGGAGATACGGAAGCACCGTTAACGGTAAGTTGAACTGTGACCTCGCGCGACAGCAACGCATTTGGAGGTGTACTTACTGCATTGTTGCTGAGCCCGTTAAAAAGGTCGTCGAATGTGTCGTTGGCATCGGTGCCCGAAGTGTAAACCGATGCGGCACCGTTCATTGCTGTAACTGTCATGGTCAGTTCTACCCCTTGTGGCAATCCGTCGTTGCTTGTCCAAATTATCGAACCGTTTATTTTGTTCAATTCGGCCAGTTTGCCATCATTCCAGGGAAGCCAGAAAATTTGGTTTTTGTAATATCCTGATCCGTTAATGGCATATTGGGCAAATGCGAAAGCAGGTAAGAGCATCAGCATCAACAGTAACAAGCGTTTGGCATTATTGTTTTTTTTGTTTTGAGTAGCAGGGTTGTTGTGGTTTCTGTCATCAACCATTTTATTATCAGCATTCTCAGCTTTGCCGAAGTTGCTGATAACGCGGAGTTCGATATTGGTTTTCATGGTCGTTGTATCCGGATTTTGGTTGTGGAACTATTGCAATAATTGTTTTAGCGAAGTTAAAACTTTCGTTGGTTGATGCCCTTTTTTTATCTGTGTTCCTGTTGATTTGTTGATAAATACCTCTTTTTTTGCGCTCAATTGTTAATTACGCTGAATGGGGGTAACTTATCTGATAAGTTATGTTACATTAAAATAAAAAACTATTTTTAGAGTGCTCAACGGTTGTTGATGTTCAGAAACCAAACAAATGATTGACAGATGACTGACCTCTACATGATTTTTACGGTTGTTTCAGCAGTCGCAATTTTATTGCTGATGGTTTTGCGATTGAAAATCAGTGCCTTTATTTCGCTGTTGATGATTTCGATTTATGTTGGCATATTGTTGGGGATGCCTTTAAAATCGATTCTGACCAGTATCCAGAATGGAATGGGCAGCACACTGGGTTTTGTGGCTACTGTAGTTGGATTGGGAGCAATATTTGGTCAAATGCTTGAAAGTAGCGGTGGGGCAGAGTCTTTGGCCAAAAACCTTGTCAGTCGGTTTGGAAAGGAAAAGGCTTCGTGGGCCATGATGATTACCGGTTTCGTTATTGCAATACCTGTTTTTTTTGATGTCGGTTTTATTATTCTGGTTCCATTGGTCTATGCGCTGGCCCGCGATACGGGACGATCGACCCTCTATTATGGAATTCCGCTACTTGCCGGATTGGCCGTTACACACAGTTTTGTTCCTCCCACGCCTGGTCCTGTTGCTGTGGCCGATATCATTGGAGTGCAGTTGGGTTGGGTTATTCTTTTTGGCATTTTACTCGGATTTCCAATAGCCGTGATAGCCGGTCCTGTTTTTGGGAAGTACATCTCCACTAAAATTGATGTCAGGCCACCTGATGATTTTGCAAAGAAAAGTTTTGAAGAGGTCAAAGACACCGGATTGCCTTCTTTTGGATTGGTGATTGCAATTATTGGAATTCCGCTTTTTCTGATTTTACTGAACACGCTGACCTCTGTGCTGATCAGTTCTGAGATAATAGCCAAGTCGGGACTGACTGATATTACCGAATTTCTGGGGCACCCATTTTCGGCATTGATTATTGCCACTGTCGTTGCAATTTATGTACTGGGAATACGCCGTGGTTTAGCCCGGGAGGAGATTCTCGACCTGAGTACAAAAGCACTTGGCCCTGCCGGGATTATTATTTTGATTACGGGTGCAGGTGGCGTATTGAAGCAGATTTTGGTCGATAGTGGTATAGGAAAGATGATGGCCGAGTCGATAGCCAGCTCTTCTTTTTCACCGATTTTGCTGGCCTGGCTACTGTCGGCAATTGTAAGGGTGACACAAGGTTCTGCAACGGTTGCGATGATAACTGCTGCCGGTATTATTTCGCCCATTCTGCCGTCGATGGATTTGACTGAACCGTATAAAGCATTGATAGTATTGGCCATTGCTTCCGGGGCAACCCTGCTGTCGCATGTTAACGACAGTGGCTTTTGGCTGGTCGGTAAATATTTTGCTTTGAATGAGAAGCAGATTCTTCGCTCGTGGACGGTCATGGAATCGATAATTGCTTTGTCCGGATTGGGTTTGACCCTACTGGCCGGGCTCTTCTTTAGATAAGCCTACAGGTTAAAATGTCAAAAAGTAAAAGGTTTTTACCACTAAATCCGTTGTGAGCAATAAAAAGGCTTCTATTTTTAAAGTTTCAGAACCAACATAAAACCAATTAAACATGCAAAAACAAATCAACTATTTTGTGCGGCTCTTCGTCATGTTTCTGGCGATGACATCTTCCGGCAACTTGCTGTTTGCCAAAACTATCCCGGTGCAATTGAAATGTGAGTATCATCTTAACCCAATTGGAATCGATGTAACCTCACCAAGACTTAGCTGGCAGATTGTTACTGATCGGTCAGGCTATCTTCAGTCGGCTTTCGAAATAAAAGTGAGTAGCAGCGAAGCCGGTTTAAAGAACACTAAGAATTTGATATGGAGCAGCGGCAAGGTGGCTTCTGATCAATCGGTTAATGTCGAATATACTGGTGCAGGGTTGCAACCGATGCAACGTTATTTCTGGCAGGTACGGGTTTGGGATAACGACGGCAAGCCATCTGATTGGAGCGCCCCCGCTTTTTGGGAGATGGGTATGCTTCAGCCATCGCAATGGAGCGCATCGTGGATTACAAGCCCGTCGGAGAAGGATAATGCAGCAGCACAACCAGCTCATTTCTTTCGAAAAGAGTTTGCCACTGCTAAGCCAATTCAATCAGCCCGTTTGTATATCACATCATTGGGACTCTACGAGGCTTATATCAATGGTAAACGCGTGGGCGACGAGCTTTTCACACCCGGCTGGACCAGCTATAAAAAAAGGGTTCAATATCAGACATACGATGTAACCTCGCTTGTCGGGGCCAGTAATACGATTGGTGCCATTGTGGGCGATGGCTGGTATCGTGGTTTTATCGGGTTTAGTGGTCAACGTAGCTATTATGGAACGAAATCGGCATTGTTGGCTCAGTTGAGGATTGTTTATACCGATGGAACAGAATCCGTGGTTGCTTCCGGAAGCGATTGGAAAACCGCCACTGGCCCCATTCTTGAGTCGGATATTTATAATGGCGAAATTTATGATGCCCGTCTTGAAATGGGCGACTGGTGCAAACCCGGTTTCGACGATGCCAAATGGGTGAGTGTTGCAACTTACCAATATCCAAAAGAAAATATTGTTGCCCCTCAGGGCGATCCGGTTAAAGCGATTGAAGAAATCAAACCGGTGAAAGTTTTCAGGACACCTAAAAACGAATTGGTCCTCGACATGGGACAAAATTTGGTTGGATGGGTGAAGATAAAACTCTCGGGCAAAGCCGGCGATAAAGTGACATTGAAATACGCAGAAGTACTTGACAAGGCTGGTAATTTCTATATCGATAATCTTCGCGCCGCGAAAGCCACCGATATTTATACCTTGAAAGGCGGGGGCGAAGAGGTTTATCAGCCCCGGTTTACTTTTCATGGGTTCAGGTATGTAATGGTGGAAGGTGTGGAGCAGATTGCAGCTGAGCAGGTTATCGGGGTGGTTATCCATTCCGAAATGGCCCCGACGGGCACTTTCAGTTGTTCCAACGAATTGATAAACCAGTTGCAACACAATATTCAGTGGGGACAAAAGGGTAATTTCCTCGATGTACCCACCGACTGTCCGCAGCGCGATGAACGTCTCGGTTGGACAGGTGACGCTCAGGTTTTCAGTATGACGGCTGCATTTAATTTCGATGTGGCCGCCTTCTACACCAAATGGATGAAAGATTTAAGCCTCGACCAGGCTGCCAACGGAAGCGTACCTTATGTGATTCCCGATGTGTTGAATGGGGCAGGCGCATCGACTGCCTGGGCCGATGTAGCTGTTATTGTTCCGTGGACCGTTTACCGGGTTTATGGCGACAAGCGCATTCTCGAACAACAGTATGCCAGCATGAAGTTATGGATTGAATACATGCGCCAGCGGGCCGGCGACGATTTAATCTGGTCAGGCGACTTTCATTTTGGCGACTGGTTGGCTTTTGCGTCAAACCGATCGGATTATACCGGGGCTACAACTGAAAAGGATTTGATTGCAACTGCCTATTTCAGGTATTCATCAATGCTGGTATCGAAAATTGCTGGAATTATTGGTAATGAGCAGGATGCAAAATCGTATGCCGCTTTGTCTGATAAAGTGAAAGAGGCTTTTATTAAGGAATTTGTAACTGCAAGCGGGAGTTTGGTCTCGCATAACGACACAGACTAATCTATGGCTTTGGCTTTCGCACTGCATCCCGAGTCACTGAAAGCAGCTGCTACCGGATTTCTGGCCAACGACGTCAAATCATTTGGGCATTTGACTACCGGTTTTGTGGGAACTCCATTGCTATGTAAAACATTGGCAGAAACCGGTCATGCCGATTTGGCCTTTATGTTGCTGAACCGAAAGGAATATCCGTCGTGGCTCTATCCGGTGACGCAGGGAGCAACCACCATATGGGAACGATGGGACGGTCAAAAACCTGATGGCTCTTTTCAGGATGTAGGAATGAACAGCTTCAACCATTATGCCTACGGTGCAATAGGTGAGTGGCTCTACCATTATGTTGCAGGCCTCGACCTCGATGTGCAAAAGCCGGGTTACAAACATATTATTTTCCATCCGCATCCGGGAGGAAATTTGACCCACGCATCGGCCGAATTTAAAAGCCTCTATGGGTTAATCACATCCTCTTGGAAAATAGACCAGAGCCAATTCAATTACGAGGTAACCGTTCCTGCCAATACCACCGCATCGGTAATTCTCCCTATTGCTGCTTTCGAATCGCTAATGGTAAACGGTTTGCCTGTCTCGGGCGCTAAAAACGTTAAAGCATTCCGCGATACGGAAAATACGAAAGTTGAAATTGGCTCAGGTAAATATCTTTTGTCATATCAACTGAAATAGGTATAATCCCTAAACGGTCTGTTTAGACCAAAACTTTTCAAGGCTGTCGGGAAACGACAGCCTTTTTCTTTTATGAAAAAGTGATAATGTAAATTTAACACACAGAAAACTGAAAAAACGTTAAAAGTTTTCATATTTGTCAAGCTAATACTGATAAATGGAAGCCCAAGAAAAAATTCTGATTGGTTCGATAGAACTCTTTCTAAAATACGGGATTAAGTCTGTTACCATGGATTTTATTGCCGAAGAATTAGGCGTTTCGAAACGGACGATTTACGAACATTTTGCCGATAAAACCACTTTATTGACCGAAGGATTAAAGTATAACGGACAGTTTCATCAGCAGAAAATCGAAAAGCTACTTGCCGAAAGTGCCAATGCCATTGAAGGCCTTTATTTGATTGGACTGGAAAACCACAAAAAAATGAGCCAGATCAACCCATCATTTTTCATCGACTTGCATAAACATTACCCCAAAGTTTACGAAGCGGTGAACCGGGGTTTTCTCGAAGCTTCAAGACTGTTAATGGAGCATTTGTTTCGGCAGGGAATTGACGACGAAATTTTTGAAAGCCGTTACGAAGTGGATAAACTGGGAATTGTTTGGCAGAAGTTTGGAGAAATTATCAGTCGCGATGTCGATAATTTTGGCGAAGCCGAACAAAAAAATATCTGGCACAAACACTTTATGCTGCCTTTCCTTTCCGGGCTTTGTACGCCCAAAGGGCGCGAACTGCTCGAACGATATTTCGACAGTAATACCGGAGAACTGAATGTCTGAAAACAAATTAATTATGATATAAATATGCGATTAAAGATTGTACCTCTGATTGTTTTATTGGCGATCAACCTGACAGCGCTGGGTCAAAACGAAACCAAATCGTTTTCGCTGAAAGAGGCCCAGGATTATGCCATCGAATACAATAAAACGCTGAAAAATGCCGAACTGGATGTATTATCGGCCCGCAAGAAAATTTGGGAAACGATAGCTTCTGGTTTGCCCCAAGTCGATGCCAAAGCCGATTACTCGAACTACCTTGGTGCCGAAATGATGTTTTCGTTCGACCCCAATATGCCTGCTTCTGCCATTCCGTTCAACCCAACTTCAACTTTCTCGTTAACGGTTAGTCAGTTGATCTTTAGCGGAAGCTATATCGTGGGGCTGCAAACGGCTAAAATTTATCAGCAGTTGTCGGAAACCGCCTACGAAAAGGGCGTACTGACCATCAAGGAAAATGTCAATAATACCTATTCGTTGATTCTGGTGAACGAGCTTACCCGTGATATCCTGAAAAAGAACCTCGCAAACCTGAAAGACACCTATACCAAAACCGAATCGATGTATAGTGTTGGAATGGTGGAAAGAACGGATGTCGACCAGTTGTCGGTTTCGGTAAATATGCTCGAAAACCAGATTCGCTCTGCCGATAGGCAAGTGGTGGTTTCGTACAATATGCTCCGCTATATTCTTGGCCTTCCGGCCGACACTCAGGTCGAACTGACTGATAAGCTCGATCAGATAATCGAACAGATCAACTTTACAGTGCTGGCTTCCGATACGCTGAATGTGCGGTCGAATACCGATTTCCGTTTGATGGAAACCCAAAATGAGATAGCCCAAAAGCAGGTTACCCTATCTAAAATGAGTTACTTGCCTACGCTGGCCGGGT
>CAYOJD010000051.1:0-5647 GCA_964404205.1 uncultured Prolixibacteraceae bacterium | reverse complement strand
GATAAAGCTTTGCTTTACGATAACCTGAAAATTGAAGAATCTCAACTTCGCTTTAACCTCAATACAGCTGTCGAAAAGTACAACAGCCAGAAACAGAATGTTGAGGTTGCCGACAGGGTAAACAAAAATATCGAACTTAAATTTTCGCAGGGAACCGTTTCGAGTCTCGACCTGACACAGGCCAATAACAGCTATCTGGCTGCCGAAGGCGATTTTATCGGTGCTACCATGGAGCTTTTGAAAGCCTATACTTCGTGGATGAAATTGTTAAATAATTTGTAATCAAAATTATATTCAAAAATAAAATGAGAAAGAATACATTAACTGTATCATTGCCTCTGTTGGTTTTGGCCCTTGCCGTTTCTTGTACCGGCAAGAAAGAGAGCGAAAAAAAGGCTGCAACTGTAACCGAGAAGATTGTGGCAGTCGAAACACAACCCCTTCAATCGGTTGATCTGGAAAGAACTATCGACCTCTCGGCCAACTTTATTGCTTTTAAGGAAAACCACCTTGTATCGGCAAGCCCGGGCCGTATTGAAAAGATTTTTGTCGAAGTGGGAAATCATGTGGGTACCGGTGCCCAACTGGTCAAAATGGACCAAACATCACTGCACCAGGCCGAAGTGCAACTGAAGAACATCGAAGCGGATTACAACCGGCTTACGATTCTTCAGAAAAACGGTGCCGTTGCCGAACAACAGTACGACCAGCTTAAAACGCAATACGAAGTGGCCAAAAGCAATGTGAAATTTCTAAAGGAAAATACCACGTTGGTCGCTCCTTATTCGGGTGTTATCACCGGTAAATATTTCGAAGATGGCGAAATGTATTCGGGTTCGCCCAATACTTCGGCCGGAAAGGCTGCCATTGTTTCCATTATGCAGGTAAACCCCATTAAAGCCGTAATCAGTGTTACCGAAGCCGATTTCTCGAAAGTGAGCAACGGGATGGAGGTCAATATGGAAATCGATGCCTATCCGGGTGAAAAATTTGCCGGGAAAGTCTATCGTATCTATCCATCGCTCGACCCCGCTTCGCGTTCGTTCAAAGTTGAAATTACCGTTCCGAATGCCAACGAGAAAGTGCGTCCGGGAATGTCGGGGCGTGCCATGCTGAAAATGGGAATGGCCGTTTCGAATGTCGTTCCTGTGAATGCAGTGATGAAACAACAGGGTGCCAACCAACGCTTTATTTTTGTAAACGAGAATGGGGCTGCACGTCGTATCAATGTTGAAACAGGTACCCGTATCGACGAGATGATTGAGATTAAATCGCCCGAACTGGTTGCCGGAATGCCGGTGATTGTGACCGGACAGTCGGCACTCGACAACGGTACGAAAATTAAAATTGCCCAATAGTTCGATTTTATTAATTACTCAAGAAAAGAGCAAAATGAGTATATACAAAAGTGCCGTTAACCGGCCGATTACCACTTTCATGGTGTTTGCTGCGGTAATTATCATGGGGTTGTATTCGTTGAAAAAACTTCCGGTCGACCTCTATCCCGAGATTGAGTACCCGGCCATCACATTAATGACCACTTATGCCGGTGCAAGTGCTGCCGACATCGAAACCAACGTGACCAAAGTGCTCGAATCGGGCCTGAATTCAGTTGACAAACTGAAAGAAATTACGTCGGTTTCGTACGAAAACCTTTCGGTCATTACACTCGAGTTTCAATGGGATGCCGACCTGAACGAGGCCACCAACGATATCCGCGACGCATTGAACTGGGTGACGCGCACGCTCCCTGAAGCATGCGACCAACCGATGATTTTCAAGTTCAACACCAGCAGTATGCCGATTCTCTTCTATGCGGTCAACGCAAAAGAGAGTTATGCGGCGCTCGATAAGATTATCGACGAAAAGATTGTCAGTCCGCTGAACCGGGTCGACGGGATTGGTTCCATCGGTGTTGCCGGTGCGCCTGCCCGTGTCATCTATGTCGAAACCGACCCTGCCCGCCTCGATGCCTATAACCTGACCATTGAACAGATTGGAAATGTTATCCGTGCCGAGAATATGAACATGCCTTCGGGAAATGTGAAGATGGGAAAGATGGATTACCAGATTCGCGTCGAAGGTGAGTTTGTTGAAAGCGAACATATCAAACAGGTGGTGGTAGGCAGTTCAGAAGGTAAACCTATCTTTCTGGGCGATGTGGCTACGGTAAAAGATACCCTGAAAGATACCGGCCTCGACGAACGTGTTGATGGCGAGAAAGGGTTGCGTTTCTATGTGATGAAACAGTCGGGGGCCAACACCATGACGGTGGCCGAGAATATCAAAACCCGAATGGCCGAACTGGAAAAAGATCTTCCTTCTGATGTGAAAATCATCCCGATTTTCGATTCATCGGAGTTTATCGGCAGCTCTATCTCCAACCTTTCCGAAACCCTGATGTGGGCCTTTATTTTTGTGGTGCTGGTCGTACTGGTCTTTCTGGGACGCTGGAGAGCCACCTTTATCATTGTACTTACCATTCCGATATCGCTGATTGTCTCGTTTATCTATCTCTACATGACGGGCAACTCCATCAATGTAATCTCGCTGTCGTCGCTGTCGATAGCCATTGGGATGGTGGTCGACGATGCCATTGTGGTACTCGAAAATATTTCTACCCACATCGACAGGAAGAGTAGCCCGCGCGAAGCTTCCATTTATGCCACCAACGAAGTTTGGCTTTCGGTGATTGTGACCACTATGGTGGTGGTAGCGGTATTCCTTCCGCTAACTCTGGTATCGGGAATGACCGGCGTAATGTTTAAACAGCTGGGTTTCATTGTTACCATTACAGTTGTCGTTTCAACCTTTGCAGCCATCACGCTTACGCCCATGATGAGTTCGATTATGCTGAAACTGAAACCACCGAAAGAGAACCCCAAATGGTACAGCTGGGACCGTACTTTCAAACCGATGCTCGATAAAATGGACGATATTTATGTGGCTTCCATTCATTGGGTACTGCACCACAAAAAACTGGTGTTGGGCTTTGCAACCCTTATTTTTGGGGTATCCATGTATTTGGCCACCTTTCTCGGAACCGACTTTATGCCGCAAACCGACGAAAGCCGTTACATGATGAAAGTCGAACTCCAATCGGGTGCCAGGGTCGAAGAATCGAATAAAGTAGCCCGCGAAATCGAAAAGATTATCCGGGACAAATCGCCTGAAGTGATTACGGTCAGTACCTCAACAGGTGCCGACGAATCGGGTGGTTTTACCTCCATGTTTAGCCAAACAGGTTCGCATATTATCAACTTTCAGGTGCGTACCGTCAATCCCAAAGATCGTAGCCGCACCATCTGGGAGATTGCCGACGGGCTGCGCCCAAGCCTCGACGAACTGCCCGAAGTGGTCAATTATACCTTCTCTTATTCCAGCGGAATGGAGGGAGGAAGCACCTCGGTGGATGTGATGATTTACGGATACGATTTTAACTCGACTACCGATGTGGCCAACCGCGTAGCCGACAGATTGAAAAACATCGAAGGGGCAGCCGATATCGTGATTAGCCGTAACAAGGAAAAACCGGAAATTGTTGTTTCGTTCGACCGCGAGAAGATTGCTTATCACGGACTGAATACCGCAACGGTTTCGACCATGATTAGCAACCGCGTTAAAGGGCTTACCGCTTCGCAGTTCCGCGAAATGGGCGATGAATATGATATTGTTGTCCGCTTTAGCGAAGAATACCGCAATACCATTTCCGATGTCGAGAATATCTCGATTATGACACCCACCGGCAAGCTGGTTAAGGTGAAGGAACTGGGAACGGTTAACGAATTTTGGTCGCCGCCGAATATCGAGCACAAACGCCGCGAACGTATTGTTACCGTATCGTGTACCCCGTACAAAGTTTCGCTGGGCACACTGGCCGAGCAGATCAAGAAAGAGGTGAGCACGATGGACAAACCGGCCGATGTGATGATGGAAGTCGGAGGGGCTTACGAAGATCAGCAGGAATCGTTTATGGATCTCGGACTGCTGCTGATGATCAGTATTATTCTGGTCTATCTGGTGATGGCCTCGCAGTTCGAATCGTTCAAAATGCCATTTATCATCATGTTCTCCATTCCCTTCTCCTTTTCGGGTGTGGTGCTGGCGCTGTTGCTTACCGGAACCACGCTTAACCTGGTGGCCGCTTTGGGGGCAGTACTGTTGATTGGTATCGTGGTGAAAAACGGTATCGTGCTGGTCGACTTTATCAACCTGATGCGCGACCGTGGGATGGAACTCAACGAAGCCATCAAGGTGGCGGGCCGCTCAAGGTTGCGCCCGGTAATCATGACGGCATCGACTACCATGCTGGGGATGTTGCCCATGGCCCTTAGTGCAGGCGAAGGGTCCGAAATCTGGCGCCCGATGGGTATCTCGGTTATCGGTGGTTTAATTTTCTCTACCCTGTTGACCATGATTATTATTCCGGTAGTCTATGCCATTTTTGCCCGTCACGGCGAACGCGACAGGGTAGCCGCGCTACGTAAACGCTTCCATTTTATGGACGAGAACCCGACACCTGAATATTAATTTGTTAAATCAGTAACCATGAAAGCAGTATTTATTGCATACAACCAGGCCAATACCGAGCGAATCGACTATTTGCTCGATAAACTCGAAATCCGTGGCTTTACCCAATGGGTCGATGTGAATGGGCGGGGAACCGAAACCGGTAACCCCCATTTGGGCACCCATACCTGGCCCGAAAAGAATTCGGCCGTGCTCACTATCGTTCCCGACGAAAAGGTCGATATCCTTCTCGAAAGTATTAAACGTATCGACCATGTGAACGAGGAGGTAGGCATCCGGGCATTTGTCTGGGATGTTTTAAAGTCGATTTAAACAAGCCCTTTCCGGGCAACTGCCTGAAATATCATTCAACCCCGAAGGTTTTTTTAACCTTCGGGGTTTGTTGTATGATAAAGGGAAAGGGTAGCACCTTACCGGTTTGAGAAACTTTTTGGATGCAACATGCCAATCGATATTTTGTAAACGGCTGTTTTTTTTGTGCAGACGGTTCTATTTTTTGTGCAAACGGTTCAATGTGTTTTTCAAACGCCTTTTTATGTTCTGCACATGCTTATATTAGGTTGTCAGATGCCAATTATTGTTGTGCAGCTCTTACTCTATGGTTGTAAAATGCAAAATATTGATGCGCAGATTGCACTATACGGTTGTAACATTCCAAATATTTTTCCGACAATGGTTCAATGTCGGGCGGAGTAGCTTCATTGTATAAACATCTACCTTCATTGTATTGTTTAGGTCAAAGATTGTACCGATATCTTTCAAGATTGTATTGACAAGATTGGATATTGTATGGTCAACATTGGAAAGTGCCGGTGCAACTTGATAAATATTGGTGATATTGACCTCCTGTTTGGTTTAGACTCCATTATTCGCGCAGTTAAAATGCCTTTCTTTGTTTGTAAGAAGCCTCTTTTTCGTTATCTCGTATTGCTGTTCGATGGGGACTTTGGAATATATGGAGTTGTTTGGCCAGTAGCTTCCTGTTGCTGCAGTTTTTATCTCAGGCAGGACGGACAAAATATTTCTATCTCCCTTTTTTCACCATAACAAATGGGATAGCTAACGGGTTTGTTGCTGCACCCTTTTTCGAGAAAGGTACTTTCTGATGCCCAACGGT
>CAYOJD010000050.1:0-21714 GCA_964404205.1 uncultured Prolixibacteraceae bacterium | reverse complement strand
GGTTATCGTCTCTATATTTCCTATATTGAAATGTACAGAAAATGTACAGAAAATGTACAGAAGATGTACAGAAAATATGGAGTTGGTTGTGCGAAGAGCGCAGAGCGACCGGAAGCCTTTACTTCTCATTTCGGCAATAGCACTCCGGCATAAACAAAGAGGCTGCCGGTTCGAATACCGACAGCCTCCCGGGAAACTGTATAGGGCAACCTCGCGGAGAATCAGCGGGTCTGTTGATTTTGTTTTTCCTGTTTTTCGAGGTTTTTCATCTGCTTTTTCAGTTGCTTTTGCTGGATTTCGAGCTGTTTCTGCTGCTGTTCGAGCGATTTCATGGCAGCCTTTAGCTGTTCCTGATGGTCAAGTTCGCCCGTTTCAGCAATCGAATCAATATCGATGTTGCCAATGGCTTCGAGCGCCTGGGTGGTTCCGGCAAGGGCAGCACTGACAATGCCGTCGATATCAATACTGCTGACTACCGAAGCGGCGATATCGAGGCCAGCCGAAGCAGCTTTGATGGCGGCATCAATATCTTCCGAAGAGGCCCCTTCGCGTTGCATATCTTCGCGAATATCCCGTTCCATATCGGCACGCGAAGCCTCGATGTCGGCACGGGCAGCCTCCATTTCACCACGCAGTTGTTCGCGGTCTATTTCGTTGCGCGAAGCTTCGATATCGGCGCGGGCAGCTTCAATCTCGCGGCGCAACTGTTCTTTGTCAATCTTTTCGTATGCTTTTTCGATTTCGACCGAAGCATTTTTCATCGCTTCGTGGGCCACTTTCATCGCATCGTTGACTATTTTTTCGACATCAATCTGGCGCATGGCCTTATCGATTTCCTGCAAAATCTCGGCCGACTGAACCGTGTCGCTCTCGGAATAAGCCATCTCGGCCAACTGCTGTAACTCTTTTATCTCTTTGGTTTCCACTGTCGAATTTTCGACTGCCGTTTCGAGGCGGGTACGGATAGAATCGCTTTTGGCCTTCGTCAAGGCTGTCGGGGCCGTTTGCGATTTCCCCCTTTCGGGCAACACATGGGTGCCAATGGTAAACGATGCCAGTGTCAGTCCGACAATGATGACGGCTGCGGCTATCACTCCTTCGCTGAAATTTGTTTTCATGGTAACTTGTTTTTGTATTCTTTTAATGCGGTGCAGTACATTTCCGTTGCGGGCCGAAAAGGCCATCGAGAGCTGCGGTTCGGGCTGGTATTGCCCCATTTGGACAGCCGCAAGCGCTTTTACATAGGCAATTTTGTTGCCGGTAACGGCGATAGCTACATTGTCGCAACTGTTTTCGCGTTCGCTTCTGATTTGGGCAGAGATAATCCAAACGGCCGGATGGTAGAAAAAGAGAATCTCGACGAGCGACTGTATTATATTGAAAAAATAGTCGTTGCGCACCACGTGGGCCAGTTCGTGGGCCAGAATGGCCTCGATCTCGTCGGCCGAGAGACCGGTAAAAGCCGAAACAGGAAATAAGATTACCGGCTTGAATGTACCAATGGTGAGCGGTACCAATGTGAGCGGGGAACAACAGGCAACCACTTTCCGTCGGATACCCATCTTTGCGGCCATTGCCCCAACCCGCTGCAACCAGTCGCTGTCAAGCGGTATCAACTGATAGTTGCGCAGCCTGCGGGTATAAACATACCCTCCCACCAAACGGGTCATCAACAACACCAGCCCGCATATCCACACGAAACATATCCAGTAGAAATTTCGCTGAAAGAAGGCACGTGTTTTGACCAGTTTCAGGTTGACTGACGATTCCGTGTCGGCAACCGTGACCGTTTGCCCGGGCGAGGGCTGCAACAGCGCTTTTACATAGCTGGGGTTATGGATAATTACTGTTTTGAGCTGTTGTTTCTCGGCAGCATAACGGTACGACTGAACAAAGGTGACAGCCGACCAGCATAAGATTCCCATCAGCGCGGCAAACGAGATAAAGTATTTGATTTGGGCACTCTTGCGCCGTATCAGCAACAGAATAACGGCCAGTGCCAATCCAACCGCCGTGGCCTGCCACAGGGAGTGGACGATGGTCCAGCCCAGCGCTTCGGTAAATTCGGGGGAGAAGAGGTTTCGAAAGGGGTTCATGGCTGTTGGTTTTGTTCCATGTCTGAAATGATACGCTTAATTTCGTCAATCTCGTCCTGATTGGTTTTGCGGTTGCCCAGCAGCTGCATCACCAGGCTGGAGGCCGAGCCGGCAAAAGTGGCATCGAGAAAACGGTCGAGCAGCCGCCCGCGGGTCTCCTCTTTCTTGTAGCACGGATAGTAGAGATGGTTTTTGCCGTTGGGCTCACGGGTCAGCAGCCCTTTGGCAGTCATGTTCTGCATCATTTTCAATGCGGTAGTATAACCAATCTCTTTGGTTCCCGACAGCTTATCATGCACCTCTTTCACCGTAAGGGGCTGTTGCTCCCACAACACGGTGAGGATTTCGAGTTCGGCAGCCGTGGGTGTCGATTTTTGTTCTTCCATCATCACTTTTACTACGATTTGTGTCGTACAAATATATACGACAACTTTCGTAGATGCAAATTTTATTACGACTTTTTTCGTAGTTGAAGTTAAAAATATTAAACGGGAGCAAAAACGGGCTTTCTTTCAAAAATTTAGGGTTTGATTATGGCCGAAGCGGTAGCAGATTCAAATTTACTTTTTACCTTTATCGGAGTTTATATATTCAACTAAAACACAACACAATGAAAAGATTTTTATTTTTACCAACGATGCTAATTGCTTGTGCAGCAATGGCACAGGAATTTCCCGACGGTGCCCCGATGAAGCCTGAAATGACAGAATTCTGGAATCCGGAAGTAACCGTAGTAACCCCCGGCGTTGAGCCAGCCCATGCGCCGTCGGATGCCGTAGTCCTTTTCGATGGTACCGGCGAAAGTTTTCAGCAAAATTGGACCAACGACAAAGGCGAAAAGTCGGGTTGGACAGTGGCTGACGGTTGTGTGACCGTTACCAGAGGGACCGGAGGCATTACCACCAAAGCCAAATTTGAAGATTTTCAGTTGCATATCGAGTGGCGTACACCGGCCGAAGTGGTTGGCCAAAGCCAGGGACGTGGCAACTCAGGTATCTTCCTTCAGGGCATTTACGAAGTTCAGGTACTCGACAACTACAACAACCGCACCTACCGCAACGGTCAGGCAGGCTCTATTTACAAACAGAGTGCACCACTGGTGAATGTTTGCAGGAAACCAGGCGAATGGCAGGTTTATGATATCATTTACACCGCGCCGCGCTTTAAACCAGACGGTTCGGTATTCTCGCCCGGGCGTGTAACCGTTTTGCAAAACGGGGTATTGGTACAAAACAACACCACCATTTTAGGCCCAACCGAATATATTGGTGTACCTAAATACAAAGCACACGGCCCCGGCCCAATTTCGCTCCAGGACCATGGCAATCCGGTGAGCTACCGCAACATCTGGATTCGCAATCTGTAAGACACACTAAAAAACAATTCTCCCCGATGGACGAACTCACATCTAATCAACTCGTAATCAATCATCACAGTAAAGTCGAAATGCGTTCGGCGGCCGGTTGGGCCAAGTTTTTGGCCATTGTCGGTTTTATTTTCAGCGGCTTAATTATTCTTTTCGGACTGATTTTGGTTCCGGTCGTTGCCGGCTTCAACACCTCCGATACCGCAACCCCGCTAACTGCCACCTCGGCCACCGTTTTGATTGTTTTCTATCTTTTAATGGGGTTACTCTACTTTTTGCCCAATTTTTTCATGTTCAGGTTTGCCAAAATGACCGAAGAGGCGTTGAAAGACAATTCTGCTGTCGAACTGGCTGACGCTTTCGCCAATCTGAAGAGGACCTTCAAGTTTGTAGGGATTCTCACCATTGTTGGCTTGGCTTTTTACCTGCTGGTAATTGTTGGTGCGGCGCTTGTTGCATCGCTGGGAATGTTGCCGGGCTAACTTCCGGTTTACCATATTTAAAATGAGATTAATGCCCGTTTATACGGGCATTAATATTTTAATAACATTGAAATGGCAGCTGCAACCCTTTCGGCTTTTGGGTGAGATTCATAAAATGGTATCTTTGCGCCAACAATCAAAGTTCATCAAAAACAACCCCATGCAGGAAAAAATTCTTATCCTCGATTTTGGCTCACAATACACCCAATTGATAGGCCGCCGTGTCAGGGAACTGAACGTTTATTGCGAAATCCACCCATTCAACCACTATCCGGCTATCGACGAAACGGTAAAAGGGGTAATCCTTTCGGGAAGTCCATATTCGGTACGAGATGAAAAAGGGCCGCGTATCGACCTCTCTTCCATTAAAGGGAAATTGCCCCTGCTGGGCGTTTGTTATGGCGCTCAATATTTGTCGCACTTTTACGGTGGCGAGGTAGCGGCTTCCGACTCGCGGGAGTATGGCCGTGCGAACCTCAAATACATTGACACGAATAACGAGTTATTCAAAAATATCAGCGACAACAGTCAGGTTTGGATGAGCCATGGCGACACCATCGTTCGCCTTCCGGAAAACTATTCGGTAATTGCCTCGACCGGCGATGTCGAGAACGCAGCTTTCCGTATCGAAAGTGAGAAAACCTACGCCATTCAGTTTCACCCCGAAGTGTACCATACCACCGAAGGGAGACAACTGCTTCAAAACTTTGTGGTCGATATTTGCGGTTGCAAGCAGGATTGGACACCGGCTTCGTTTATCGAAACCACCGTTCACCAGTTGCAACAGAAACTGGGCAACGACAAGGTGGTACTCGGCCTTTCGGGAGGTGTCGACTCGACAGTGGCTGCCGTTTTGCTGAACAAAGCTATTGGCAAGAACCTCACCTGCATCTTTGTTGACAACGGCCTGTTGCGCAAAAACGAATTCGAAGACGTACTGGAGTCGTACAAAGACATGGGGCTGAATGTGATCGGGGTCGATGCCAAGGAGAAGTTCTGGAACGACCTGAAAGGCATCCGTGAACCTGAACAAAAACGCAAGATTATTGGCCGCGACTTTATCGAGGTATTCGATGTGGAAGCACACAAAATACAAGATGTGAAATGGCTGGCCCAGGGAACCATCTATCCCGATGTGATTGAATCGGTTTCGGTCAACGGGCCGTCGGCTACTATCAAGTCGCACCACAATGTGGGCGGTTTGCCTGAAAAGATGAAACTGAAAGTGGTAGAGCCGTTAAGCCTGCTGTTCAAAGACGAAGTCCGCCGAGTGGGCCGTGCGTTGGGCATCAAGCCGGAGTTGATTGGCCGCCATCCCTTCCCGGGACCGGGACTGGGAATCCGTATCCTGAGCGATGTGACCCCTGAGAAGGTAAGCGTATTGCAGGAAGCCGATGCCATTTTTATCAATGGATTGAAAGAGTGGGGCTTGTACGATAAAGTGTGGCAGGCAGGCGTAATGCTGCTTCCGGTACAGTCGGTCGGGGTAATGGGCGATGAGCGCACTTACGAAAATGTGGTAGCGCTGCGTGCGGTATCATCAACCGATGGGATGACTGCCGACTGGGTACACCTGCCCTACGCGTTTCTGGCCAAAGTGTCGAACGATATTATCAACAAGGTAAGGGGAATTAACCGTGTGGTGTATGATATCAGTTCAAAGCCACCGGCAACCATCGAGTGGGAATAGGCGGAACAGAAAGAGATGAATTAAGGCGGGAGTGCAAACTTTCGCCTTTTCTATGCCGAAACGGTAACAATATTCTGCGCCAGCAGGCGCTCTTCGCCTTGCCAGCGGTAGGCTGAAAGCACCCCCGTAGTCGCCACACAGCTATCGACACAGCAGATGTTGGGCTGTAAAATGGTTGCCCCTTCCCACAAACAGTAGTGCCCCATAAAAACGATAGGTTTATCGGGCAAATAGGCCTCGAACTGTGGCAAAAGTTCCTGAGGGACATGATATTCGGGCAACAGAAATTTATTTCCGAACGACAGTTGCCTGAAGGTTTTATCGGCAGGCGCTTCCCACCAGTTCATCCGGAACAACTTTCGCGAGATGCCTTTGTTGCAGCGGACAAACAGGTCGTCAGGGCTTCGGAATTCAAGCCCGCGTAACAACTTATAGATGATGGCGGATGCCGGATGGGCGGTTTCGTGGATTTCGCGCAGAAAGTTTTTGCGCAGGCGGTCGGTGGGTAAAAATTCTTTCAGATAACCGACTTCGTTGTCGTTCCAGTAGGCATGGGCAATCCGGATCGAGCCCAAATCGAGATAAAAAGGCAAGGTGCGCATCCAGCGCAGATGCTCTTTCAGCAGCTCTTTTTCGCCGGCAAAAGCATTGAGGGTCGATTGTATTTGCGAACGGTTGGCCGCGATATGGCGCGACAGGAACATTCCGCCGTCGTCTTTGATATGATAGAGGATAGCCGCATATTCGTGGTTGCCCAATATGGCCAGTGCACTACCCGCTTCGACCATTGCCCTTACCGTTTCGATGGTTTCGCGAATCTCGGGCCCCCGGTTGATAAAATCGCCGATAAAAATGGCTTTGCGTTCGGGGTGCGACCAGGCTTTACTGCTGCCACGCGAATAGCCCAACTGCTTCAATAGTTTTTTCAGCAGTCCGTTATACCCGTGTACATCACCAATAATGTCGTAGCCTGTCATTCTTGCCCTAAGTTTAAGCGAAGCCTTTCCGCGAGGTAAAGGATTGGCTAAACTAAAAAATATTATTTCAACAAAAAAGGGTTCGACAGGAACAATTACACCCTACCCCCCCCATCGCCAATTTCAGCGACATAGAAGGCAGGTTTCAAACCGGTACGACGGCTGTAGTTTTCGCCCACTTCGGCAATAAAACGGTCGACACTTTCGTTGCGGACAACTGAAACGGTGCAGCCACCAAATCCGCCTCCGGTCATGCGTGAACCAATAACGCCATCGATTTTCCGGGCCTCTTCGACCATTGTATCCAATTCTGTACCGGTCACTTCGTAATCGTCGCGCAGCGAGTCGTGCGAACCATTCATCAATTCGCCGAAACGGAGCAGGTTGCCTGCTTTCAGCTCGTGTACGGCCTCCATGGTGCGTTCTATTTCGGAAACCACGTGTCGCGCCCTGCGGCGGACCGTTTCGTTGTCGATATGGTTTTCCAGCGTCAGGAACTCACTCCACGACAGTTCGCCCAATGTTTTGACCGGTTTATAGGGAGCGATGGCTGCCACAGCGGCACGACATTCGGCTACCCGTTCGTTATACTTTCCTGAGTCTAATTTATGCGGGCTATTGGTATTGCTGATAACGATTTTGTAGCCATCCAATACAACGGGTACCAATTCGAAATCAAGCGTATCGCAATTGAGGAAGATGGCATGGTTTTTCTTTCCCATTCCCGAAGCAAACTGGTCCATAATGCCACACATCACACCTGCAAATTCATGCTCGGCTTTTTGGGCCATTTTAACCAGTTCCACCCTTTCGAAACCAAAACCGTAAAGGGCATCAATGGCAACGGCTGTAACCACCTCGAGCGCGGCTGACGACGAAAGGCCTGCCCCATTGGGCACATTGCCGTAAAAAAGGAGATCGGCTCCTTTATCGAACAAAAGTCCGCGTTTGATAAACTGGGCAATCACGCCCAGCGGATAATTCACCCAAACCTTTTCGAGCGGGAGAATGGGGGCATCCAATGCAATTTCGGTTTCAAAATCCATATTGACGGAGGCAAACCTGAAGCTTTTCCGGTCGTTAAAACGTACCAGACAGTAAGTACCAAAAGTGAGGGCGCATGGGAATACAAAACCGCCGTTGTAGTCGGTATGTTCGCCTATCAAATTAACCCTGCCGGGCGAAAAAAAGGCTTCAACAGCTCCCTCGCCATAACGGCTGGAGAAGCTATTCTTCAGATCCTGAATCGTCATTGTTTGTTGTTGTTTAGCTATCTGTTGTTTTTCATCAAGCGGAATGGTAAAAATACACTTCTCGTTTCATAATCCCAAAAAACCACCTGTTTTTAAAGTAAAAAATACTCTATTTGTAATGAATCCCGATTGTATGCCAACGATTCCCTGTCAAAATTTATGGTAAAGAAGAACAAATTGGTTATGTTTGTTAAAAATCTGACAACATCAACTTGAATTATGGAAATTGTACGCGAACAGTTTGGCTACGGACGCCGTGGGGAGAAAATTTTCCGCTATACGCTGAAGAATGACAACGGTGTAACCATTAAAATTACCAACTACGGAGCCATTATCACGGCCATTGAAACGCCTGACAAACATGGGAACAAAGAGAATATCGCCATTGGGTTTCATACCCTGGCCGATTACCTTTCCGATTTCTATATCGACCATTGCCCCTACCTCGGTGCCGTTTGCGGACGATATGCCAACCGCATTGGCCGTGGAAAATTTACCCTGAACGGGAAAGAATATACACTGGCTACCAACGATGGCGCCAACCATCTGCATGGCGGCCTGACCGGTTTCGACAAGGTGGTATGGGTACCAAAGAAATTTGCCAAGCCCAACGAAGTGGGGGTTGAGATGAAATACCGTGCGCTCCACATGGAAGAGGGCTATCCGGGCAATGTCGATATTACCGTAGTGTACAGCCTCAACCATAAAAACGAGCTGCACATCGATTATAAAGCTACAACCGACCAGACAACGGTGATAAACCTGACCAATCACACCTATTTCAACCTGGCCGGCAAAGGACAGATATTTAACCACGAGCTGCAAATCAATGCCCGGAAGCGTACGGTGAACGACCATGAAGCCATTCCTACCGGAGAAATGACTGAGGTATCCGGCAGCGAATATGATTTTACGGCTCCAGCAAAAATTGCAGATAAGATTGGGAAACTGCCTATCGGCTACGATTTGAATTATGTACTGAACTCCAGCGGTAAGCTTTCGAAAGCTGCTGTTGTTAGCGAAGAAAACAGCGGAAGGAGATTAGAAGTTTACACCACCGAACCAGGGTTACAGTTCTACACCGGTTATTACATGCCTGAAATGACGGGGGCTTGTGGTGAACAGTTGAGCCAATATTGCGGTTTGGCTTTGGAAACCCAGCATTTCCCCGATAGCCCCAATCGGCCCCAGTTCCCTTCAACCCTATTGAATCCGGGGGAGACCTTCAAATCAAAAACGGTTTACAAATTTGGCTGGTAGGCTTTTGGGCTATAACCTTGGAGGCCATAAGGGTCAGATTTTAACCATAGAATTCTCTTTTACCCAACCTTTGTTGCCATCGGCAATTCGGATTTCAATCCATTCGCCCAGCTGGTCGGTAATCTGAACCGTCAGCCCTTCGTGGATAATAAAGAGTTCGGTTCCGGTTTCGCTTGGCGACCCTTTTACCCTGAGGCTACGTTCGGTAATTACCGCTTTGTCACTGCCAGTCAGACGGCTCTTCTGGCTCGAAGCAAACGAGAAGGTAAAGATGCTGTAAACCAGAAAGAGAAGCGAAAACCAGAAAGAGAGCTTTTTAATCCCGGCTTTGGTGGTAAAGAGGAAAAGGCCAAACAGTCCCAAAAAAAACAGGAAAGCCACCACGCTGCGGGTAGCCCACTGGTCGGTGGTAAGGGCTGCAATCATATCTTTCCACCAACGAAGAAAACCCGGTTCGGGAAGAGTTTCGATATTGTCGACAATCATTTTTTTGGCAATGGCAAGATTGTAGAGGGCATCCTCGTCTTTCGGGGACAGTTTCAGTGCCCGCTCGTAATTGATAATCGACTTGGTAATTTGGTTCGATTTGTAGCAGGCATTTCCCAGGTTGTAATAGAGCTCTTTCGATTCAAATCCCTTAAGCAGGATGGCCTCGTAAAGCTGGGCTGCCTTGTCGTATTCGCCGGTGGCATAAAGCGTGTTGGCTTTTTCCAGTGAATCCTGAACGGCCTTGGGCTGGGCAATCGCCTTGGCTGCAACCATTATCAGCAACACGGCAACCATATATTTTATAAAGAATCTTTTCATGGCTAACAATCGGTACATTTTTACTTGATTTCCTTTTCCATTTCGCTCATCACTTCAGTTGCTTCGTTGTAAAGTTCCTGCATCCCTTCGGAGCCTCCGCCGGGGGCAAACCTGGCAAATTCGCAGGTATCGAGAATCTTCAGGAAGCGACCGACAATGATTTCGGAGGCTTGGTGTTGCATCAGTTCCTGAGATGCCCTTTCGCGGGTTAACTCGGCTACCGGAATGGTCAGCTTATCGCTCAGGTAGCCCCAGAAAGCACGTGTCACCGACTCGTAAAACTTCTCGGCCGAGTGGGACTGCAAATGACCGCTGGCCTCTTTCAGCCGTTTAAGCGCCACTTTACTGGCCCTGCGGTTTTTGGTGCGGGCAATGTTGGCATTCTCTTTTATTTTCTTCTGATTCAGCAGATAGAGCAACAAAACAGCCACGATTCCAACCAGATAAAGCAACCAAAAGCCCAGTGAGCCAAAGAAGGTTTCGCCTTTGGGTTTCAGTTTGAAATTCCCTTGTTTGATGTAGCGCACATCGGTGCCAATCTGTTTCACATTCTCTTTGGCAATGGTATTCATCACCGCCTGACTCTGCGTTCCGTCACCTTTCTCTACATGGATTTTGTATGATTCGGTAGTTTTGGTCACATAGCGTTTCTCGGCACTATCGAAATAGACGAAGTTAACGGCCGGGATGGTATAGTCGCCGGCATAGCGTGGCAGGAAGAGATATTCAAATGATATTTCGCCGTTTAAGCCGTTGGACGAGGCGGTAAAGTTGTTGTTCGTTTTCGGGTCATACACTTCGAAATCGGCGGGAAACTCGACTTTGGGCGGGTTAATCAGTTTGATATTACCATTACCCGATACATCGATTTTTAATGTTACTGCATCGTTTTCGCGAACCGCTTTGGCCGATATCGTTGAAGTAACGTTAAAGCGCCCTACAGCCCCCGAATAGTTGGCCGGAGCAGCTGGTAACGGCTTTACGTTGATATTGACCGGTTCGCTTACAATCGTTGCCTTTACAGCCGCAAACGAATCGAAGAAATCGTCGAAAAAGCTCTGCGGACGACGTACACGCTGCTGCACAATGCAGTCTATTTTCACCTGACCAATACGAAGGGTGCCTGTTTGCTGCGGAAAGAGCAATGTCTTTTTCAGGATGCCCACATTATAAATCTCACCATTGTAGGTCTCCCGTTGCAACGAAATCTGTTGCGGCAGGTCGATATCCTGTGTCCAGAAGCCTTCGAAGTTGGGCAAAGAGACATCTTCGAAGCCATTCAAATTGACCTTCGAATAGATTTTGATGGTGGCCATCAGGTGTTCACCTTTGTATACCGATGACTGGTCGACGAAGACTTTTACAAAAAGGTCGTCCTTGGGGATGTTACCGGGCTGGGCCGCCACATCACTGGTTCCACCGCCACTGGGTTTGGCCGTTCCCTTCACCACCTCGATGGTCGTACTATTGGAGCGGTATTCTTTCCCGTCGACGGTTATGGTTGCCGGGGCGATAGTATAACGCCCCTCTTTTTTGGCACGCAACACATAAAGATAGGAGAAGGAAACCGATTGTGAGCTTACCCCGTTGATAATCTGATAAGAGGTACTTTGCGAGGTCGATGGGCCCATTAACACCTCAAAATCGTTCAGTTCGGGGAGTTTCAGGTTCTGGCCTCTGGCATTCAGGGTAAACGCCAGCCTGAACTGTTCGCCCAGTTCAACCACAGCGGGTGCTTCCATCGTAAAGGTGACGGCATCGGCAAAAGATGTTAAACTCAACAAAAGTGTACAGATGAATAAATAGAACCGTTTCAATTTCATAATATCTGTATATGATTTCCTTTCAGTAAGGTTTTCAAAAATAGTAATTCTCGCCAATTAAGTGAACAGACCAAAGGGTTACCAGTTTTTTTCGACTTTTCGCTGCTTGGCCTGCTCAGCCTGAGCTTTTTTCACCTTTTCCTGTGTCTTTTTCTCGTCATTTTCGAGCGCTTTCAGAATCTGTTCGGCACTTTGCGGCGAAATTTTGTTTTGCTGCTGTTGCTCTTTATTCTGCTCCGGATTATTCTGGTTGTTGTTATCTTTATTTTGGTCTTTGTTTTTATTCTGATCGTCGTTTTTATCCTGATTCTCCTTCTGGTCCTGGTTTTTATTCTGGTTCTGATTTTGATTTTGCTGGTTTTGTTGCTGTTGCTGCTGCTTCTGGTCCTGCTCTTTCATCTTTATCGCATAGGCCAGGTTGTATTTGGTATCCAAATCGTTCGGGTTAATTCGCAGCGCTTTTTTGTAGGCTTCAATACTGGGGTCGAACTTTTTTTGTACCAACAGCGAATTGCCAAGGTTGTGGTAGAGCATCGCCTTTTCGTTGGGTTTATCTGTTTTTTCAAGCAACCGCTCAAACTCAGCGGCAGCCTGATCGGGGCGGTTCTGCTTGTAAATGGCATCGGCCAGGTTGAACTGCCAATGAAAATCGTCGGGCTTAATCTCCAGTGCCCTACGGTAAGCCACTTCGGCTTTGCTAAAGTTCACCGTATCGAGCTTGGTGGTATCTTTTAACCCTTTTTCGAAATAGCCATTTCCTTCGCGGACATATTTACGCTCTTTCTGCGCAAATGAGACCAGCGCCATAAAAGAAAAGATAATCAATAAGATATATTTCGTCATCGTTCTTTTCATTTAGATTTTCCAAATAACCTGAAGTTACGTAGCCACTTGTTTTTTCGGTCGAGAATCATCAAGTCGAACAGGAGAAGGGCCAGCGCAATCGACAAAAAAATGGGAAACTGGTCGTTGTATTCGGCATATTCGCGTGCTTCGAGTTCGCTTTTTTCCATCTTTTCGATTTCGTTGAAGAGGGTATTCAGCCCCACTTCTGCATTGTTTGCGCGGATATAACTGCCACCACCGGCTTCGGCTATCGAGGTAAGCATATTTTCGTCGAGTTTGGTTACCACGGTAGCCCCGCTTTTATCTTTCATAAAATCGCTGCTCCCTTCGCCGCCCAACGGAATAGGCGCACCCTGCGGAAGTCCCATGCCTATGGTGTGGACAATAATTCCCTGTTCGCGTGCGGCTTTGGCCATCCCAACGGCATCATCTTCGTGATTTTCGCCATCGGTAATCACAATAATGGCTTTGCTCGATTTGGCATTGGGGGTAAACGATTGGGTGGCCATATCGATAGCCGCACCAATGGCTGTCCCCTGTACCGGCACCACATCGGTGGTAATGGCTTCGAGAAAAAGCTTGGCCGAAGAGTAGTCGGTGGTAATGGGCAATTGCACATAAGCCTGACCCGCAAAGACTATCAAGCCGATTTTATCGTCGCTGAGGCGCTCGGTAAGTTTGGCAATTGCGCGTTTGGCACGGTCGAGGCGGTTGGGCTTGATATCCTGCGCCTTCATACTGTTCGACACATCGAGTGCAATAATCAGTTCGACCCCTTTTCGCTTGTTGAGTGTCAGCTTTGAACCAAACTGCGGTTGTGCCAGCGCCACAATTATCATCGAAAGGGCCAGCAGCCAAATCGCAAACTTCACGATTGGCCGGCCATTCGACACACTGGGCATCAGTTGTTCAAGAATCGCCGGGTTACCAAAGCTTTTCAACGCCTTGCGGTGAATGACCCGCGACAGGATGAAAAGGATGACAAATACCGGGATGACCAGAAAAATATAGAAGTACTCGGGGTGTGCAAATCTAAATGAATCCATATGCTTTATATTTTCAACCCATTACGGAATTTGACGGAATAGTGCTATTTGCAGGAAGAGCGCCAGCAGGGCCAATAGCAGGGCCGGCACTGCATATCGTTTATACTCTTCGGTTTTCGAACTGAACGACTTGCTGTCGATTTTCGATTTCTCGAGTGTATCGATTTGTTTGTATATCTCTTCGAGCTTTTGATTGTTGGTTGCCCTGAAATATTGCCCGTCGGTGATATTGGCTATGGCGGTGAGGGTCTTCTCATCAATCTTCACCTCCACATCGCGAATTTGGGTCCCGAAAGGGGTTTGCACCGGATATGGGGCAGTTCCCATGGTTCCCACACCGATAGTATAAACCCTGATGCCATAAGTTTTGGCAATCTCGGCAGCGGTAATCGGGGCAATTTCGCCGCGGTTATTTTCGCCATCGGTAAGCAGGATTACCACTTTGCTTCGTGCATCGCTCTCTTTGAGCCGCGAAACGGCGTTGGCCAACCCAAGGCCTATGGCAGTACCATCTTCGAGCATTCCGCTTTCGATATTGTTGAACAGGTTGACCAGCACGGCACGGTCGGTGGTCAGCGGGCATTGGGTAAAGCTCTCGGCTGAAAAGACAACCAACCCGATGCGGTCGTATTCACGGCCCGAGATAAAGGCAGTAGCTACATTTTTGGCTGCTTCGAGACGGTTGGGCTGGAAGTCGCGCGCCAGCATCGAACTGGAGATATCGAGTGCAATGACAATATCAATCCCTTCGACCGTTTGGTTATCCCAACTATCGGACGACTGCGGACGGGCCAATGCGGCAATAATAAGCGCCAGCACCACCATTTGCAATACGAAAGCCAAATGGCGCAGATAATGTTTCCAGGTTCGCGGGGCATTTCTCAATGGCTCGATGGCCGATATGCGGATACTGGCCCGTGCCTTTTTCTGCCGGAAGATATACCAGACTACGAAAGGAATCAACCCCAGCAGCAGGTAGAAAAGTTCGGGCCGTTCAAAGACTATCTGTTTCATCACTTCGGTTCCTCCCTTTTTTCTTCCGTTTTTATTTCATCAGCCGATTTCGCTTCGTCGGCTTTTGCAGGCGCATCAACGACTTCGACCTTGGTATTTTCGACAAACTGGCAAGCTTGCGTAAACGACAGGTGATTGTCGTCGGGTAACGGGAAATATTTGGCAAACTTCACCAAATCGGCCAGTTCGAGGGTGCGTTTCAATTTATCGAACGATTGGCTGTCGGAGAGCAGTCTCTGCGATTTGAAACTATCGAGAATCTCCATCGAGGTCTGCTCCATGGCCGGAACGTCGAACCGTTCTTCGATGTAAACCCTGAGAATATCGGTCAAACGGGTATAATATTCTTTTACCTTTTCGTGTTGCCACAGCTCTTCGGCTTTTAGCTTTTCGAGTTCGGAAAGGGCCACCACGTGAGGCGGGGTTTTGGGTTTCGGCGGAGCCTGAAAGAGTGGCTTATTCTTCCGGTAACGGCTTACGGCATAAATAATCAGGAAGATAATGCTCCCGATAAGGATAATGCCCAACAGCCACGGTGCTATCTCTTTGAAAGTAACCGGTGCACTGAATGGCTTCTTGATATCGGTTGGCCCTTTTTTCAGGTCGACACCCGGGTAGCGGACAAAAAGCGTGAGACTGTTGCTATGCAGCGTGTCGGCAGCTCCACTGCCTGTGCGGGCAAAACCGAACGGTTCAATTCGCCGGGGGCCACTGTCGAAACAGGTAATCACGAAAGTTTGCCTCAGCTGCAAACGGCCTCCATCGAGTTTCGACGAGTCGATTGGACTACGTGAAACCACTTCGACACCATTTCCGAGCGAATCTTTTACAGCTGGAAAATGAATGGTACTGCCGTCAGGCACTTCGGCCATCAGCAGCAGCTTTATCTGGTCGCCGAGCCAAATGGAGTCGCGCTCGAGCGAGGCGTTGACACGGAGCTGCTGTGCCTTTGCCGTGCCAACCGACCAAAGTATCAAAAACAGAACAGCACTATATTTCAATCGGAATGACTTCATAATTTATGTTCTCTTTTCTTGAAAAGTGCTACCAACGATTTCACATAGTCTTCGCTGGTATTGATGCTTACGTAATCGACGCCACTCTTTTTCAGTAAAATATCGAGATTTGCCTTTCGCTTCAGCCAGTAATCGGTGTACATCCGACGCACTTTGCTGCTCGACGAGTCGACCCATAGGTATTCGCCTGTTTCGGCATCCTTCAGTTTTATCATCCCAACAGCCGGGAGCGCTGTTTCGCGTTCGTCGTAAATATGCAGCCCAACCACATCGTGTTTGTTGCCGGCAATGGAGAGAGCCTGCTCAATAGAGGGGCTGTTGTCGATAAAGTCGGAGATGACAAATGCCGTTACATGGCGTTTCATGGCATTGGTAAGGTAACGCAATGCCTGGGCAATATCGGTTGACCGCGATTCGGGCTTGAATTCAATTAGTTCTCGAATGATGCGTAACGCATGGGTACGCCCTTTTTGCGGGGGGATAAACTTTTCAATCTTGTCGGAGAAGAAAATAACCCCGATTTTATCGTTGTTCGAGATAGCCGAGAAGGCAAGAATGGCCGCTATTTCGGTAATCACATTCTGCTTGAGCATATCGGATGTACCAAAATCGTGCGAACCGCTTACATCGATAACCAGCATCACCGTCAGTTCGCGTTCCTCTTCAAATATCTTAATATAGGGGTGGTTGTAACGCGCAGTAACATTCCAGTCGATGTTTCGGATATCGTCGCCATACTGGTATTCGCGCACTTCGCTAAAGGCCATACCGCGCCCTTTAAAAGCACTGTGGTATTCGCCCGCAAAGATGTTGCGCGACAAGCCCCGTGTCTTTATCTCAATTTTTCTGACCTTCTTTAACAGTTCCGATGCTTCCATACTTCGTTTAAGATTGGAATATTAGAGGGTTGGATGATAAGTTCCGATATCTGCCAGCTGGCGGCTTGCTATCGGAATCCGAAAATCGGGAATAGGGAATCGACATTTTCATTCCCTATTCAACATACAACATACCCTAAGGCACCTCAACCGTGTTGAGGATTTCGCTGATGATCTCTTCGGAAGTGAGGTTGTTGGCCTCGGCTTCGTAGCTGAGCCCAATACGGTGTCGCAGCACGTCGTGGCAAACGGCACGCACATCTTCCGGTATCACATAGCCGCGGCGTTTGATAAAAGCGTAGGCTTTCGATGCCTGGGCCAGGCTGATAGAGGCTCGGGGCGAACCGCCGTACGAAATCATCTCTTTGAATTTGGCCAGTCCGTGTGCTTCAGGCTCGCGGGTGGCAAATACGATATCGACAATATATTTCTGGATTTTCTCGTCCATATAGACCTCTTTCACCACTTCGCGGGCACGCACAATGTCTTCAGGTTTGACCACCGCTGCCGCTTTGGGGAACTGCTTTTGCAGGTTCAACTGAATGATAAGTTTCTCTTCCTCTTTCTTCGGATAGTTGAGCACCACTTTCAGCATAAAACGGTCGACCTGAGCTTCGGGCAGGCGGTAGGTACCCTCCTGTTCAATGGGGTTTTGGGTAGCCATTACCAAAAAGGGGTCTTCGAGTTTGTAGGTGTGGTCGCTGATGGTAATCTGCCGTTCCTGCATGGCTTCGAGCAGCGCCGACTGCACCTTGGCGGGGGCACGGTTAATCTCGTCGGCCAATACGAAGTTGGTGAAGATAGGCCCTTTCTTGACCATAAATTCCTCTTTTTTCTGGCTGTAAATCATGGTTCCCAGCAAGTCGGCCGGCAGCAGGTCGGGGGTAAACTGGATACGGGCAAATTTGGCATCGATGGTTTGGGCCAGGGTATTGATGGCTAATGTTTTGGCCAATCCCGGCACCCCTTCGAGCAAGATATGCCCATCGGAAAGCAACCCGATAAGCAGACTCTCGACCAGGTGCTTTTGCCCTACAATCACTTTGTTCATCTCCATCGAGATAAGGTCTACGAATGAACTTTCGCGCTGGATGCGTTCGTTCAGTTCCCTGATATCAACTGTCTGGTTCATCTCCTATAGAATTTTAATTATGATACGTTTGAAAATCGGTTACGAAAATAATCTTTTGCCGGCACCATTCGTATGTTCATCTATTAAAAAATGTTAACCATTTTACACCGCTAAACGACTGGCTGTCCGAAAGCATAGCAATATTGTTAACGGAAGAAAAACTCGACAACTTTCGGCCGTCTCTTTTACCGCTTTTTAATCCCAATCACGTTGGGAATTTTCCAGAAATGGTCATTGTCGTCGTTTTCGTAGGTTCGTGACACATAGCTGCCATATTTGGCAATGGTGGTATCGCCTGTATTGATATAAAAACTGGCTTCGGGGCCTCCTTCGAGGTATGCGGTAGTGCGGAGGGCGAACGGCATGGCCAGCATGAAACGAATCATTTGCTGATGGGTATAGGGCGAACGGGCAAAAATAAAATAGATAAGCCCGGCGGTGTCGGTGGCACAAACTGCCATGCTGCAAGCCTGCCACGGACGTTTATCCCAGCTCATGGAATTACCGTCGCGGTCTATCATCCGCAACAACTGACTGTAGGAGGCGTAGTGCGGACGAATGGAGTCCCAACGGGTAAGTGTCAGGTCGAAAAGAGCCATCGCAGCATCCTCCGCTTTTTGGGGTTGCATGGCTATCATCACATTGTAGGCCGGGTTTAGGTGGGAATTGTTGTAATGGGCATGGTTTTTCATGTAGCCTTTGCTGGTGCGCCCGTTTTGCAGACTATACATCCCGGCATTAAAAACAGCCATCATGCCAAACTCGCCTGCCCACTCACTGGCCGTGCGATTTTTGCGCTGGTGCTCACTGGCACAGAGCAACTCAAATTTGTAGAGCTGTGGGTCGAGACGGAGGATGGAGATCTTCGAATCGTTCAATATCGATTTTTCAGGTGCCTCCCACTCGCCATATTCCATCCCTTCAGCCAATGTTTTCCAACGGAAAGAGTTGTCGGTAACCCTCTGCGCAGAAACAAACAGCGGAAGAGATAAAAGCAACAGGGATAACCCAATGGCTACCCCTGTTGGCTGGTATGAAACTATATTTTTAAACATTAGGCTCATCGAATTTCTTTTCCCTGAAGGGGAAGAGGTCAAACAGTTCGCCGGAGTAGTAAAATTCGTAGGCTATCGCCCCAAAAGTGTATGTTTTGTCGCGGATGATGATGCGCGAACCGCCTACAACCGGATTGGGTTTTGGCTTGGAGACCTCGAATCCGACATTGTACAATGTAGCCAAAATCTCTGGACGGTTGTCAATCGGATAGCCGGCTACTTCCCACTGTCTGTTTAACTGTTTAATATTCAGCGCAGCATACAAATAGGAGTAGAAATGGTTTTTGAACGAGGTGAGCCGCTGAAAGCGTTCCTCTTCAACAGCCGTTGTTTTGAAGTCGAGCAAATGGGTATATTGCGGGCCGAGATAGAAAACTGAGCTACTGTCCTTCAGGTTGCGTTCGATGGTTTCGGCCGTAAGTGGTTTAATACCCGTTACGCCAAGCGAAAACTGACTTTCGACTGAGAGGATTTTCAATGGGCCAATCCATCTTTTATAGGCTTCGCGGTCGGAATTAAAGAGGCGGATTTGCTCGCCAACCAGCGCGGCTACAATCAGTCGTGGCTCTACGCCGGTGAGCATTGCTGCAGAGTCGATTAATGCTTTGTCTTTGGCTACTGCAATTTTAAAATCGTGCCACTCCGATATGTTCATCCACTCGAAAATGCTTCCCGAGCGCCCCAGTTCATTGCTGCCGTGCCGGTGAGATTCGTAGTTCGACAGTTCATTCAGATAAGCCTGATTGTCCTGCAAACGAATATTGGCGGCACCCAACATTCGTTGTGCTTCAGTAAGGTTACCGCTTTGCACGTAAGCATTCAGGATATTGAGCGAATGGTCGGGATAGTATTTTCCCAACACCATTACATCGTAAAAGAACTTCGATTTCCCGGCTTCAAGAGCCAGGCTGTCGAGTTGGGTCGCTTTGCCATATTTCCCTTCGAGTTCGCGGAAATAGCGGTCGTTAAAATCGACAGCCCCGGGGTCATTTGTGATTCCCAGCTTAACGGCTACAAATGCAGTGGTAAGCAAAAAACCTATCAGCGAAAAGATGGCGGCGAGGCTAAAAATGGAATATTTGGCTATTCGTTTGTGTGCTTCTCTTTTTTTCTCGGCTTGTGCGTTCATAAACAACTTAAATTCGTTGCAAATTTACCTAAACCGCACCGACTTATTTCGCCCGAAAAACTATTTATCAAAGAATTAACATTAAAGTTACATAGCATAAGAAACCCCTTTACAATTTATTTCACGCCATCCGTTTCGAGAGTGTTGGGTTAAAATCCGACAAAAAGAAGGCAGAACGCAGCACTCATTTGTTCCCCACGTTCTGCCTTTTATGACAATATCAAAGAAATAACCTATTCGAAGAGGTTGTTCAGCAGGCCGCCCGACTCTTTGCGCGAGTTCCCGCCAAAAGTGCCCAACTGTGCTATCAACTTACGGATTGGCATCGACTGTAGCCACACCTTTCCGCTTCCGCGAAGTGTGGCCAGAAACATTCCTTCGCCGCCAAAAACCATTGAACGCAGATTGCCAGCCTGTTCGATATCAAAATCGATAGAAGGCTCGAAACCGACCACACAGCCAGTATCCACACGAAGCGTTTCACGGTTCAGTGTCCGTTCAATGACTGTTCCGCCTGCATGGATAAAGGCTTTTCCATCGCCTTGCAGTTCCTGCAAAATAAAACCTTCGCCGCCAAACAGACCCGTCCCGAGTTTACGGTTGAACTGCATGGTTACTTTTGTGCCCATTGCCGCACACAAGAAAGCGTCTTTTTGAACAATAATTGAACCGCCCATCTGTTTCAAATCGAGCGGGATAATGGTCCCGGGATATGGAGCCGAGAATGCGACCAGCCGTTTCCCGTGTCCCTGATTGGTGAAGTGGGTCATAAAGAGCGATTCGCCGGTAATGACCCGTGAACCAGCCGACAACAGTTTCTCGAAAAAACCACCGGATGGATTGGAACCATCGCCCATCCGGGCGGCATAAGTGATTCCATCTTCCATATAAAGCATGGCACCTGCCTCGGCAATAACCGTTTCGAAGGGGTCGAGTTCCACTTCGACCAACTGAACATCGTGGCCAATAATCTTGTAATCAATTTCGTGAGATTGCATATTCCTTAATTTTTTGATTTTACCTACAAAGGTAATCCTTTATTATTGGACAATGAAAAGCCGATTTTATTACACACTTCAATCAAAAAAGCTCACAGCTAAACGGTTTCCGATAACATTGCCTCACGACTCCGCTGTTTTTCAAATACGGTTGAAAAAATATATTTTTGGGTAAACAAAATACAACCCGATGAGAACACTGATTGAGCTATTTGAAACCAGCGTTGAAAAACATACCGGCAATCCGCTTTTATGGGAAAAAACGAGCGGCCCTTACCAATCGATTTCCTACAGCGAAACCCGTGAAATGGTTTATCGCCTCGGAGCCGGGTTGATGGCGCTTGGAATGCAAAAAGGCGACCGCGCAGCCTTGCTTTCGGAAGGCCGAAATGGCTGGCTTATCAGTGAACTGTCCATTTTCTGTTGTGGCGGGATTAATGTACCCCTTTCGGTAAAACTCGAAGCCAACGAATTGAAATTCAGGATTGAGCATTCCGGAGCGAAATATGTCATTGTTTCGGCTTCGCAGGCCCCCAAGATTGCCGAAATTATTGCACAGCTCCCTTCCGTTGAATACATTATCAGTCTTGATAACCCGGAAGCAGCCAATCGTAACGAAATTGGATACGATGACTTGCTCAATAAAGGCGACATTTTTCTTGCCGATGAAGCCAGTCGCGCCCGATTTATGTTGATGAAAGAGAGTGTTCAACCCGACGACATAGCCAATATTTCCTACACCTCGGGCACTACAGCCGACCCCAAAGGCATTATGCTCACACAACTTAATTCTACGGCCAACGTGCTTCAGGCCGACAAGATTTTAGAAATACCCACCTGGTACAA
>CAYOJD010000049.1:0-21875 GCA_964404205.1 uncultured Prolixibacteraceae bacterium | reverse complement strand
AATAACAAATACGGAATGTGTATCGGTGGCGATTTCGGAGGCATTGAATCGGGAATCAAAGATACGACAACCGATGTTTTCCTCGAAAGCGCCTACTTTAACCCGGTTTATATTCGGAAAACAGCACGTCGCCATGGGTTGAGTACCGATGCTTCGTTCCGTTTTGAGCGTGGCGTTGATCCCAACGGAACGTTATATGCCTTGAAAAGGGCCGCGCTGCTTATCAAAGAACTGGCCGGCGGTACCATCTCTTCTGAAATTGCGGATGTGGTTGCCGATGCTTCTGTTCTTGAACCTTTCCGCGTCAGCGTGACCTATAAAAATATTACCCGATTGATTGGTAAGGAGATTGCTGTTGAGTCGATTCGAAATATCCTTTCGGCGCTCGAGATCAATATCGAATCGGAAAATGAAGCCGGCCTCGAACTGCTGGTGCCGGCTTACCGTGTCGACGTTAAGCGCGAAGCCGATATTATCGAAGAGATTTTGCGCATTTACGGTTACAATAATGTCGAACCCGGTAAAATGGTGAAATCGACTATTCAACATGCCGATTTTCCTGATAAAATGAAATTGCAAAATCTTGTTTCTGAATCGCTCACCGCGCAAGGGTTCAACGAGATAATGTCGAATTCGTTGACCAGGCTTTCGTATTACGACCAGTTGGAAAGCTTCAAAGCCGACAATTGTGTCAAGCTTTTTAACCCGCTCAGCACCGATTTGAACGGGATGCGCCAGACATTGCTTTTTGGCGGTTTGGAAGCCATTGCCCGAAATAGCAACTACAGGAATGCCGATTTGCGTCTGTACGAGTTTGGGAATGTCTATTTTTACGAAGGCAGCAAAACATACAACAATCCGGTAAAGAACTACAATGAGGAAGAACATATCGGCATTTGGGTTACCGGTAAAAAGGAGAACGACAATTGGGCAGTTAAAGATGCACGGACCTCTTTCTTCACGCTGAAATCGTATCTCGAAAATATATTACTCCGTCTGGGTATTTCAGCCGACGCATGCACAATCGACAGTTTTGCTTCCGATATCTGGGCCGAAGGTTTGGTTTACATCTACCGTGGAATGGAATTGGCGCGTATCGGAATCGTCAGCCGGAAATTGCTGAAATCGCAGGATATCAGTGCCGATGTCTATTATGGCGATATTCACTGGACATTGTTGCTAAAAGCCATCAAAAACCTGAAAGTGGCTTACGTTCCGCTGCCCAAATATCCCGAAGTGCGACGTGATTTGGCTCTGCTGGTTAACCGCGACGTGCAGTTCAGTGCCATTAAAGCCATCGCAATGCGGACGGAAAAACAGATTTTAAGAAATGTTTCGATTTTTGATATCTACGAAGGGAGTAACCTGCCGGAAGGCAAAAAATCGTATGCGGTAAGTTTTATCTTGCGCGATGATGAGAAAACACTTAACGACAAGCAGATAGAAAAAACGATGAGCAAGTTGATGGGTGCTTTTCAGCGAGAGCTTGAAGCGCAAATCCGTTAATCAGGTGATATTTTCAAAAGAGGCCGGTTCTTATTGCGAATTCGGCCTCTTTTTTTTGCCTCAGCGTGTCCAGATATGCTTTTTTTGTATCTTTTGCCATCTAAAAAACTTATGTCAGGAATGAAAACCAAATTTGCTTTAACTGCTTTGATTGTATTGACTTTCATGTTATTCATCTCGTGTTCGAAAAAAGAGGACGATGCTTATGTGATGACGGTAAACGGGAAAATACCGGTTTCGAAAATGGGAATAACCCTAACACAGGAATATATTTTGGCCGATTTTTCCGGTATCGATTCAATTTCGCCCAAACGTTACCATCCCGATTCGGTGATGGTCAAGGTAATTCCTTATCTTGATTCGCTGAAACAACACAATGTTGCTACTTTTATTGATGGGACACCCGATTTTATGGGGCGCGACCCTGAGCTTGTCCGCGAGATATCGAAGCGGACAGGATTGAACATCATTATCCCAACCGGATGGTATTCTGCAAATAATGGAAAATATTTGCCGCACGAGATTGCCGAGATGAATGCCCGGCAAATCGCCGATATCTGGATTGATGAATTCCGAAATGGGATAGGGAACAGTGGCATCAAGCCGGGATACATTAAGCTTACGCTCAACGATATGCCCATGTCGGAGACAGACCGTAAGCTTACAGAAGCTGCAGCCATAACACATCTCAATACCGGCATGCCGATTTTGTCGTATATTGGCTATACCGATGGCGTTCTGGCTCAGTTAAATGTGTTGAAAGAAAATGGGGTTGATCCTTCAGCTTTTATTTGGGGACATGCCTTGGTTGAGCCGAAAGTCGATCACCTTTATACCGCAACCGAGAATGGGGTTTGGCTGGTGTTTGATGGCATTAGCGAGAATTATGCGGTCATCGACAGGGCTGAACAGTTGCTGCGCCATTTCAAAAAGGTGAATGGATTAAGTCATATTATGGTTTCGGGTAACGCAGGGTGGTACCAGCCCGGCAAACCCAATGGTGGCGATTTCCGTCATTATACCGCAATGTTCGACACGTTTCTGCCAATTTTAACATTGGATGAAATGACCAGTGAAGAATTGGGTAAATTGATGATAAACAATCCATCTGAGGCTTTTTCGATTAAAGTAAAGCCATTTGCAGAAAAGAGAAAATAGCAATTCAGTGAACACTATACGGGTCGTGCAAGGCGATATCACCCGGATGGCTGTCGATGCCATCGTGAATGCGGCCAACCGATCGTTGTTGGGTGGAGGGGGTGTTGACGGGGCCATTCATCATGCTGCCGGCCCCGATTTGCTTGCCGCGTGCCGGAGTTTAAAGGGATGTGCTACCGGCGATGCAAAGATGACAGCCGGTTACCATTTGCCTGCACGATATGTAATTCATACCGTTGGACCGGTTTGGCATGGCGGGCTGAAACACGAGGAGGAGTTGTTGCAATCGTGCTACAGGCGTAGTCTTGCAATAGCAGTCGAAAGTGGTTTAAAGTCAGTTGCTTTCCCCAATATTAGCACGGGTGTGTATGGCTTTCCAAAAGAGAAAGCTGCAGCGATAGCCATCGATACGGTAAAAGTTTTTCTACAAACGTACAGCAATATTGAAGTGATTTTTTGTTGTTTCGACAAGGAAAATTATCAGTTGTACCTCAAAATTTTAGAAAATGAAAATTCGATTTGAACCTGTTTTTTCATCTGAAGCAATTGTCACTGTTGCCACATTGGCCCAAATTATCTGGAACGAACATTATACCCCGATTATCGGCAGTGCGCAGGTCGATTACATGATCAACAAGTTTCAGTCTGAAGCAGCCATCGCCAAACAAATAGCTGAAGATGGTTTCGAATATTATTTGATTAAAGAGAAGGATGAAGCTATTGGCTACATTGGAATTACGTTGAAGGGAGATGAACTTTTTCTCAGTAAGTTTTATATTCTGGCCTCTTCGCGTGGAAAAGGGGCTGGTTCGGCATCTGTTGTTTTCCTGACCAAAAGGGCATCCGAGTTGAAAGCGACAGTTATTTCATTGACTGTGAATAAGAATAACAGCAATACCCTTCGCGCTTACGAAAAGATGGGGTTTCGAACCATCAAATCTGTAGTGGCCGATATTGGCAATGGCTTTGTGATGGATGATTACGTGATGCAGTTGGCGGTTGTCTGACTCACTCTTCGAAGAGTTGCATCAGGTTCCCGAAATATTCTTCGTTCCATCCCTCAACAATATCATCAAATGCTTCGTCGGGAATATTGGTCTGGTGAAGTTCGATGCGGGTTGCTTTCTTATCGGGAAAGAGCTTAATCGTGACCACAGAATCCTCTTCTTCACCAAAATACCAGCGTTGTACAATCAATTGATTGGCAATAAATTCGATATTCATCCCGTTGATGGCACCATCCCAAAGCGAAAATTCGCTGCCAGGCTCAGCGCTCATTACCACTGGTTCGCCGGTCCAGATTTCAATCATTACCGGATTGGTCAGTGCATTGTAAACATCGGCAGGCGATGCATTAAGCTTGTAGTATTTTTTAAACTCTTTCATGGGAAGGATTTTATTCAAAGATAATCCAAAATTTGGATAACCATTTTGGCCAATGAAATCGCTTTTGTTATTTCTCTTTTATCCATTAAGCTGCAACTATGGTTAATCTTGTTATTTTTATCGCTTCAAAATAATGAGCACGGATGAAAAAAAGAATCATCGATTTTGCCCGGTTGGTTAAGTTCGAACATACCATATTTGCCATGCCTTTCGCCATGATTGGCTTCTTTCTTGGGGTGGTTGAGGCCGATAGTGTCAACTATCTGAAATTGCTGTTGGCGGTTGTAGCCGCGATGGTTTTTGCACGCAATGCCGCAATGGGGTTTAACCGTTATCTCGACAGGCGTTTTGATGCAGCCAATCCGCGTACGGCGACTCGTGAAATCCCGGCCGGAATTATATCACCGGCAAGGGCGCTATGGTTTGTCATAGCCAACTCAGTATTTTTTGTGTTGACATCGTGGTGGATAAACGACCTCTGTTTAACCCTTTCGCCGGTTGCCCTTTTTGTGATTTTGGGTTACAGTTACACCAAACGGATAACCCCGCTATGCCATTTTGTACTCAGTACCGGTTTAGCGTTGGCGCCTATTGGCGCTTATCTGGCCGTTACCGGTAGCTTTGCCTTAACTCCGCTACTCTTTTCAGCCGTAGTCTTTTTTTGGGTAAGTGGTTTCGATATTATTTATGCCTGTCAGGATATCGACTTCGATCGCAGCTACCAACTGCAAAGTGTTCCGGCAATGGTTGGTGTCAGAACGGCATTGCGTATCTCAATGGTGGTACATTTGGCTGCCATTATTTTCGTCGCTTTGGCTGGCTTAGCGATGAAAACCGGGGTGCTTTTCTGGGTTGGTTCGGCCATCTTTTCCGGATTGATCGTTTATCAACATGTTATCGTCAAGCACAACGACCTGAGCCGGGTAAACCTTGCTTTTGGGACAACCAACGGGGTAGCTTCCATCCTCTTTGCCACTTTCGTTATTCTTTCACTTTGGATTCAGGTGTAATCGGATATTTTCAATAACTCCTCTTATTCGTATCTCAAAGCTTCGACCGGGTTGCGGGTGGCTGCTTTCCATGTCTGCCATGTAACGGTTACCATAATGGTAACTAACATGACCAAAATTGCGGAAGCGAATATTTCCCACCTGATTTCATCTTTGTAAGCAAATCGTTCGAGCCATCGGTTGATTAAGTACCGGGCTATCGGAATGGCAATCAAAATCGACAAGACAATGGTTCCTAAAAACTCTCTGCTCATTTCCATTAAAATGTCGATGAGTGTAGCTCCGTTTACTTTTCGGATTCCAATCTCTTTTGTGCGGGTGAGACTGCTTTGAAATGCCTGTCCCAGGATTCCCATAAAGGTCAGGAAGAACGCAATGAATGAAACGATACCAATCGATTGTCCCAATTGTTCATCTTTGCGGTACATGTTATCGAACTGTTCGTCGTAAAACGAAAATTGCATGGTTTCATCAGGAATAAATGTTTTCCAGATTTTTTTTAGCTCTTCAATCTGTTTTCCTGTATCTCCTTTCGAAAGACGGATGCTGATACTGCTGAGTTCATTGTGCTTTTCGTTATCGGCAGCCATTATACAAACGGGTGATATTTTGCTATATAATGATTCTACATGGAAATCGTTCGTTACTCCAATAACCTGATAACCTCCTTCGCGTCCGCTATTGAACCTCTTTCCGTCAATGGATGTCCATCCGTATTGTCGGATGGCTTCTTCGTTCATGATACAGGATGTCCCCATGTCGCTTTTCATAAAATTACGACCATCCTTCATTCGGAACCCGAATGTTGGGATAAAATCTTCGTCGGCATAAATACATTGAAGCATTAAGCTTTTCTCGTTGCTAACGGTTTCGCCCATCATTAAGTTAATTTTGCCAGGAATGCCGCGACTTAGCGTAATGCCCTCGCAAAATGGAACTTTTGCGAGGGTCTGCTTATTGCATCCTGATTTTTAAAACTAAAAGGTAACCTTATATGCAGTAACTGTTCTTTCTCAAAGCCGGGATTGGCATGTTTAACAAATGAGAGTTGATGGAAAAGTGAGAGTACAAAAATCATCAGTATTATTGAAGTCGTGAACTGTACGAGCGTTAGCAAACGTTTCCCGGTGTGCCAGTTGTTGGTCGATTTTGCATTGGCCAATAATGTCCGTGTGGTAAACCTTGAAAGGATAATATTTGGGGCAATGGTACAGATTAAGGTTACAAGCAGGGCAACAGAGAGTAGTGAAAGCAACAATGCCGGCTGTAGCAATAGTGCTGTATCCAAATCGCGGCCGAAAAATTGATTCGCCCATGGCAGCAAAAGAAAAAATAGCAATAGCGAAATAAGAAGAGATAAAGAAACGGTGATTGATATTTCGGCAAACGAAAAATAGAAGAGACTTTTTAAGTTGGCTCCGAAAACCTTTTTGATACCAATCTCTTTCAGCTTAGTGTATTGGAGCGTGATATAAAAGTTTAATGAGTTGATTACGGAAAGGACTATAATTACCATTCCTACTGAAATCAGAATCCACACAAGCGCAAGGTTTCCGGTGATATTTTCACCTTCGCTTTTGGGAAACAGATATATCTCGGCTAATGGTTCCAATGCAATTTTTTTGATCTCAGGGTGGTTTCGCGATAAATCATCGCTCAGTTTCTGTGCCAGTTTTAAATGGTCGGTTTCACTATTCAGAAGTAAAAAATGGGTGTATGGGTTCCAGCATCTGCCATTATTGCAATTTTGTGATAATCTGTAATCCGGATTCTCGGCATAAACAAGAATTTTGGCCTGAATACTTGAGTTTTGAGGAAAATCTTCTATTACAGCACTTACTTGCCCCTTCATGAAATCAAAAACCGTAATTGTTTTGCCCAATGGGTTTTCATTGGGGAATAAAATATTGGCCATCGATTGGGTAATCAGAATCGACTCTTTTCCCTCAAATGGTAGTTTTCCTGCAATGGCGATGATTTTTAC
Organism: uncultured Prolixibacteraceae bacterium; assembly: GCA_964404205.1. Taxonomy (GTDB): domain Bacteria; phylum Bacteroidota; class Bacteroidia; order Bacteroidales; family Prolixibacteraceae; genus CAZWBR01. Next base: position 14,831 of record CAYOJD010000049.1, on the reverse strand, counting down.
AGGAAAAAGCTGGAAAAATTCGTTCGTAGTACTGATTAATCCTTCAAATCGGGTAAAGTTTGTTTCGCTCTTTGCTGTGATTTCGAAATTATTTATCTGCTCGACAGGACAAGTTTTTTTGATTTCAGGGTATTTTGTTTTCAGCTCCTGACTGATTGTAATATCCAGTGCAGCTTTGTGTTCTTCGGCCTCATACATTCTGACAATATTCCGATACTCAGGGAAGCATCGGTCCATTGCTAATTCTTGGTAGACAAAGAGTGCTACAAAAGTTGAAACGGAGAGCCCGACGGAGAAACCGGTGATGGTTAGAATACTATAAAGCTTATTCCGTTTAAGGTTCCGGAATGCAAGTTTGATGTCCTGTATGTTCATTTAAATATTTTTAAAGTTATTCATATCTCAGTGCCTCGACCGGGTTGCGGGTGGCTGCTTTCCAGGTGTAAAACAGGCTGCTGGCAAAGCTAATCGCGATAAGTAGAACCGAGGCCCCAAGGTAAATCGATAGCTTCTCGGGCAAGCGATAATAGATGGGGAGCATCTGGCTGACAAACCATGCTGCGGGCCAGGCTATGGCACTAGCCACCACGATAGACCATATAAACTGGCGGTTTAGTATCAAGAGAATATTGCCCACTGAGCAACCATTGATTTTCCGGATAGCTATCTCTTTCGATTTTTGCTGCGAGGTAAAGGCTACCAATCCAAGTAAACCCATCACTGCCAGCATGATATTTAATATGGCGAACATGATAATGGTCCGGTTTACCGATTTGAATTTTCGGTAGCCCGGGTCATTGTCAATAAAATCGGCATAGCTAATCACTTCGAAGGCATCGTTGGGAAAGTAGGCTTCCATTTCGCTGTTGATAATCTGTTTGGCCGTTTCCATCGTTCCCGGCGCTATTCTGAATCCAAATGCCTGAGCTCCTGCCAATGGAGTGGGGTCGAGGGTGAAAATGCAGTTACGCACCCGGTTAAATACGGCGTACGGATGAAAATCCTTCACTACGCCAACCACTGTCCAGCGCCCGTCGTCGATTTTTTTGCCAATCGGGTCGTTCCAGCCAAACCTTCGTGCTGCTGTTTCGTTGATGATTACCGCTTTGCCCGAGTCGGCCGTGAATTGTGCCCCAAAGTCGCGTCCATACACCATCTCCATCTTCATGGTTTTGATAAATTCGGAGCTAACCCAGTAGAAATTGTCATTCTCTTTTTCATCGGTGGGGCCGCCTTCCCAGTTTTTGGGCCAGCCACTGTTCACTCCAAACGGGAATTTGTCGGCATAACATACATCGGTAATCTCGGGATGGCTCAATAGTTTGGTCTTCAGATATTGAAAGTCGTTGTTGGTCCGGCTGACAAAAAGCTTGGTGACCAGGAAATTATCTTTGTCGAATCCCAAATCTTTTTTCATCATATAGTCAATCTGGCGCGACAGGTTGATGCTGAGCGCAAGCAGGGCAATGCAGATGACAAATTGTAAGCCAACCAGTACCTGTTTCACCATTTGGCCGTCGGCATTGCCGCTGAATCCAAATTGCCTGAACAAATCGACGGCTTTGTATCGCGACATGACCAGTGCCGGATAAATGCCGGAGAGAATCCCTACCAAAATGGCCAGCAGGAGGTTGGCGGTAAAGAATTGCCAATCCTTCAGATAATCGAATACCATTTGCGATTCGAGGATGGAGTTGAAACCCGGTAGCGAAAGTTCGGCAATGATGAGTGCAATTAAAAATGAGATAAATGCAATCAATGCCGATTCGCTGAGAAACTGATAGATGATGCGCATACGGCCGCTGCCGTTCACTTTCTGTACGGCAATCTCCTTGGCCCTTAAAATTGAGTTGGCCGTATTCAGGTTGATGTAGTTGAATGAAACCAGCAACAAAATCAGAATGGCCATTACGGTGAAAATATTCAGGGCCACCTTGTAGCCGGTGCTGGCTTCGTTGGGTTGGACATATAGCTCAGAAAGTGGTTGGAGATAGATTCTTGCTTTGTTGTTCTCCTGAAATTCAGTGGTGATATTCTTGATTTTGCTGTTCAGCACTTGGTGCTCCTGCCCCGGTTTCAGTGTCAGATAGATGTAAAAATCTCCGCGCCAACTGGTTTCGTAGTTGGTAACCCCTTTGGTTTGTGCGATGGACGTGAGTGAAATAATGTAACTTGGGCGGATATGCGAGTTAATGGGCAGTTCATTGTACACCCCGGTTACCTTCAAATTGAATTTCTTGTTCAGTATAACCGAACCACCCAACGCATTCCCTTCGGGAAAGAGTTTTTGGGCGAGTGTACTCGATAGCAGAATGGTAAATGGTTCAGATAGGGCATTTTCTTTTTTGCCTTCGGTAAGTTGAAGCGTGAAAATATCGAGGTAATTTTGTTCGGCATAAATGCCGTCGAATTCCTGAAAGCTCATATCTTCCTTGGTCGATAAAAATTCACCGATGGTCTTGTCTTCATCGCTCGAAAGATAGAGCAGGGTAAGCTTATCGATTTCGGGGTATCGGCTTGTCAACAGGTTTTTCAATATCGGGTTGGCGCTTGGCGATACATCGCTGTCGGCCGTAATGCGGCGCTGGACACGATAAATCCGGTCGTAGTTGCTGTTATGCTTGTCCCAACTGTATTCGTAGCGAATAAAGAAGGTAATCAGGATAAAGGCGGCAAAACCTACGCTTAATCCGGTAATGCTGATGGCTGAACTGAGTTTGTTCCTCATGATGTTCCTTATTGCCAGTTTGAGGTTGAATCCGTTCATCTTCGCTGATTTTTATCTGTTGTTGTATTGCTATTTGAATGAAACGCGCTCGTTGTTGGCAAACATTTCATAACTCGATATAATGACCTCTTCACCAGGATTTAACCCTTCGAGCACCTCGTAATATTGCGGATTTTGTCTTCCAATTTTAACGCTTCTTTTGGTTGCCTCTTTACCAGATGGACTTAGGACAAATACCCATTGTCCGCCTGTGCTTTGGAAAAATGCCCCCCTTGGCACCAGAAGTGCAGTTTCGGGTTCGCCAAGTTGCAGTTCAACGTGGTAGGTTTGTCCGGGACGAATATTATCGGGGATATCTTTGTCGAAAATCATATCAATCTGGAACGAACCGTCGCGTACATCAGGATAAACTTTCTTCACCATCATTGCGTAATATTTGTCCTGGCGTGAAAAGGAGGCTTCCAATCCTTTTTTAATGCGGTCGATGTAATGCTCATCTATCTTGGCCGTGACTTTAAACCCGCTCAGGTCGTTCACCTGTCCGATACGCTGTCCTTGCGGAATAGATTGTCCGATTTCGGCATCGAGCAAACCAATCTGACCGTCGATAGGGGCTTTAACCTCAAGGTTTTCGAGCCTCTCCTTTACCAGTTCTAAATTGATTTTCATTCGGTTAAGGTTGGCCTCCATCTGGCCCACCTGAGTGTCTCGGAAGAGCGAATCGTTTTGCTGCCGCTCAGCCAGAATCGTCCTGGTTTTCACTGCGTATTCGCAGGCCTCTTTGGCTTCGAGGTATTCGTTTTTCGAAATAATATCTTTGTTAAAAAAGCGCTCTTTTTGATCAAAATCTCTCTTCCGGCGGATAATGTCGTAATCCATTTCGAGCAGTTGTTTTTGAAGGTTTAACCTTTCCTGTTCCATCGATATTCGGGTATTGCGCAAAAAATTAATTTGTTCAGCCAGATTGGCTTCAGTGGTGAGGATACTCAGTTTCAGGTTCGAATTGGTGAGCCGCAGAATCACATCGCCTTTTTTAACCACGCTTCCTTCTTCGCTCACTATCTCTTCGACACGGCCTCCCTCTTCGGCATCGAGATAGATAAACCGGATGGGCTCAACGGCCCCAATCACACGGATATAGTCGTTGAAGATTCCTTTGCTTACATTGCCAATGGCCACCTTTTCGCGCTCAATCCTTACCGTTGATAGTGTACTGCGGTACATTACTGCCACAAGAATCACAAATGTAACTCCCGCGAAGAGAGCAGCCCAAAATTTCCATTGTTTCCAAAGGCTTTTCTTTTCTACTATTCTATCCATTCCAGTCATGTTGTCCAAATTTTAAGATTCTTGCAGGCCATTTGCTCCGGTGGCGGGCAAAATAGCGGCAACTATCGCATGTCCAACATCGTGCCATTCATCTTATCTATCTGTAATTTAGCTGTTTGCTTAAATTGACTGTTGGCCGGGGTGTCAATAATTTTTACACTTTTGACAAATGTTTTAACAGTCGCTTGACAGGCTCGTATCCAGTGCATATCTTTGGAAAACAAATTATTAGAGATGGCTATCGGAAGAGTACTCGTTGTTGACGACAATAAATCGCTGTTGAGCGCACTCGAATTGGTTTTGCAGCCCGAGTTCGAATCGGTAACCTGCATCCCCAATCCGAAACAACTTCCCTTTTATCTCCAAACCGGAAAGATTGATGTTATTCTGTTAGACATGAATTTTATGGCCGGAATCAATTCAGGTAATGAAGGTATTTTTTGGTTGAACGAAATCAAAAAGAGCAAACCCGATGTTCAGGTGGTGATGATTACCGCTTTCGGCGATGTTGATTTGGCCGTAAAAGCGCTGAAACTGGGAGCCTGCGATTTTGTGTTAAAACCTTGGGAAAACAGTCGGTTGATTGAAACGATTAAGGCCGCTGTTTATCAAAAAAAATCGAACGAGAAGTTGGGGAAGGGGCGCGATGAAGGAATTCATGCCGATGTAAAGGGCGGGCAAGAGATGCTGGGCCACTCACAGGCCATGCAACAGGTCTTTAAACTGATAGGAAAAGTAGCGCCCACACAGGCCAATGTGCTGATAACCGGCGAAAACGGAACAGGTAAAGAGTTGATAGCAAGAGAAATTCATCGAAAATCGCTTCGCTCCGGATTGCCAATGGTGGGCGTTGATATGGGGGCCATTACCGAAACCCTTTTCGAGAGTGAGCTTTTTGGCCATGTGAAAGGGGCATTTACCGATGCCAAATCTGCCCGTGAAGGGAAAATTAAGAGTGCCGATAAAAGCACCCTTTTCCTCGATGAGATAGGAAACCTCACCTTACCATTGCAGGCCAAACTGTTGGCGGTATTGGAGAACCGACAGGTTACCCCGGTGGGGGCTAACCATCCTGTTCCGGTCGATATCCGGTTAATTTGTGCCACCAACTGCCATCTCGACCAGATGGTAGCCGAAGGGCGTTTTCGTGAAGATTTGCTTTTTCGAATCAATACCATCCGTATTGAAGCGCCCGCACTCCGCGAACGCGACGAGGACATTATTCTGCTCGCCAACTATTTCCTTAAGATTTACGGCGAAAAGTATGGCAAACCCAATCTGCTGCTCAGCGGAAAGAGCAAAGAGAAATTTCGTCACTACCAGTGGCCGGGCAATGTGCGCGAATTGAGACATGCCATGGAAAAGGCGGTTATTCTGGCTGATAGTGAAGTGTTACAGCCCGATGATTTCCACTTTCGTCCCAGTTCGGAGCGCGAGGAGATTCCAACCACGCTCGAAGATATGGAAAAGTCAATGATTGAACAGGCGCTCGAAGAGAGTGGCGGTAATATGAGCAATGCAGCTATCCGTCTGGGAATCACACGACAAACGTTGTACAATAAAGCAAAAAAATATGGGCTCTAACCGGTATGCCCGTAGGACCGGGTGGTTGATTTTGGCAAGTGCAGCCTTGTCGGTGGTGGCCGGATATCTCTTTTTCAGCCAAATGTATGCTTATGCAACACTATCGGTTCTGATGGCCATTATTTTGTATTACAGGCTATTCAGGTATATTAACCAGTCAAATGAAGATTTGTCTCTCTATCTCGAAGGCTTAATCAATCACGATACCTCCATATCCTTGAAAAAGGGCAGGGGGATTCCAGGTTACGAGCATCTCGACCGTTCGCTCACCCGGCTAAGTACGGTCATTCATACCGAACGCGCTGAAAACAGAGTGAAAGAACAGTTCTACAAGGAGTTGATAACCCACTCGACGACGGGTTTGCTGGCTTACGACGAATCGGGACAGATTCATATTGCCAATTTGGTGTTGCTGAAAGTGTTGGGCGTGCACCATCTTCCATCGGTCAGAACGCTTGAGAACCGTTTCCCGCAATTCTTTCAGACTATTGATACCATGCAGCCGGGCAAACCGGTACTTTTCAAACTAACATCCGAAGGAAATACCGTTCCACTGCAGATTCGGGTCACTGTCTTCAATTTTGGAGACAAAAGTTACCGTCTTCTGGCTTTTCAGAATATCAAAAGCGAACTCGACGAGAAAGAGGTGGAGTCGTGGCAAAAGCTGTTCAGAATATTATCGCACGAAATCATGAACTCGATAGCGCCCATCACTTCGCTGGCGCAAACCATTTCGCAAACTATTCCTGATGAGAGCAGCAACGAGAAGGCCGATTGGGAGCGCATCCGCAAAAGTGCACTCACGATTGAAGAGCAGAGCCGGTTAATGATGTCGTTTGTGGAGCGCTACCGCAAATTATACAAAATACCGGAACCCGATTCGAAACCAATACCAGTAGAAGATTGGCTTACACGCTTTCGAATACTTTACCATCGCGAAATGGTGGAGAAAAAGATTCGTTTTGAAGTACTTCCCTCATCTGTTGATCATTTTATTGCTGACGACAACCTGATATCGCAGGTGGTGGTCAATCTGTTGCGCAATGCCCAGCAGGCCGTTGGTGAGGTCGAAGAGGGAACCATTCGCCTCTCGGTCGTTCAATCGGACAACGAGGTGCAGGTTGTGGTGGAAGACAATGGTACAGGTATTCCCGAAGCCTATGCCGACCAGATTTTTATCCCTTTCTTTACGACCCGCTCAGGCGGAAACGGCATCGGATTGGCTATCTCGCGACAGATTGTTGTGCGTCACGGGGGCACCATCACCTTCTCCTCCTTTCCCGGGAAGGGAACTACTTTCACCGTCTCGCTCCCCGGATAAAAAAGTCCCGAAAAGCAGGAATGCCTTTCGGGATTTTTTTTATGACCACTTCCAAATTATTTTACCGGCGCATTTTTCAATGTCTCGGTAAGGAAATCCCAGAATTTCTCTACGGTAGGAATCAATACCTTTTCATCGGGCGAATGCGGGAAACGCATGGTTGGCCCAAATGAAATCATATCCCAGTGCGGGTAAGCGCCACCCAGGATGCCACACTCCAGTCCGGCATGAATAGCCTTTACTTCGGGCACTTTGCCAAATTTATTTTCGTAAATGGCTTTCATCTCTTTCAGGATAGCCGAATCCATATTGGGTTTCCAACCCGGATAGGCACCGTCGAAAATTACCGTTGCGCCTGCCAGCGTAAATACGCTGTCGATACGTTCGGCCAAATCGTCTTTGGCTGAATCGACCGAGCTGCGCAACAGGCATTTTACCATTATTACGCCATTCTCCGATTTTACGGTAGCCAAATTGGTCGAGGTCTCCACCAGGCCGGGCATGCTGTCGCTCATGCGGATAACCCCGTTGGGACAAGCGTTTACCGCGTCAATAAGGTCGTCCTGTACTATCTCTTCGATAAGCGATTTGGGCATCTCTGTGGCTTCGGTGGTAAAACTCAATCCCGGTTCAACCAGCGATAACTCGGCCTTATAGATAGATTCATATTGGCTGACAGCCACTTTGAAATCGGCAACATTTTCCTCGGGAACTGCTACAATGGCATAAGCTTCACGCGGAATGGCATTGCGCATACCCCCGCCATTGATTTCTGCCAAACGGACATCCAGTTCGCGAACCGCATATTTCAGAAAACGGGCCAGCAAAATATTGGCATTCCCACGTCCCAAAATAATATCAAGACCTGAATGGCCTCCTTTTAAACCAGTCAGGTATACTTTGAAAGGAACCATCCCGGCCGGAACGATTACTTCATCGTATTCGAACTCGGCAGTGCCATTCACACCGCCTGCACAACCGACGTAAAGCTCGCCTTCGTCTTCCGAGTCCATATTCAGCAGGATATCGCCCTTGAGCCATCCCGGCTGCAAACCGTTAGCCCCTGTCATCCCGGTTTCTTCGTCGCAGGTAAAGAGGGCTTCTACCGGTCCGTGGACCAGCTCTTTCGAAGCCAGCACAGCCATTGCCGCTGCAACACCTATGCCGTTATCGGCCCCAAGTGTGGTTCCTTTGGCCTTAACCCATTCGCCATCGATCCAGGCATCGATAGGATCTTTCCCGAAATCATGCACGGTGGCATTATTTTTTTGCGGAACCATGTCGAGGTGCCCCTGCAAAATAATCCCTTTCCGGTTTTCCATCCCCGGTGTAGCCGGTTTGCGGATGATGATATTGCCGACAGCATCTTTTTCAGTAGGCAAGCCAAGGCTTTTACCGAAAGCCATCATGAAATCCTGAATCTTCTCCTCCTTTTTCGAAGGACGCGGCACCTGGGTCAACTGATAAAAGTAGCCCCACACTGCCTTCGGTTCCAGATTGATAATTTCTTTACTCATAACGGGTTAATAGTTAATCAATAATACTATTTTGTAATGTTTGGTAACTCCAAACCATATCCTTTCTTTTTGTCCTCCATTTTTAGCAGAACGGCAAACAACATGGCGAGCAGGCCGAATCCGGTGAAAATAAGCATCGGGAAAGTATAATCGTATGTATTCACGGTTAGTCCGTCGCGAACAGTTTGCCCCGTGATACAATACTTGTTCAGCACCCATCCAATCAATGCCGGTACGCCCATCAATCCCCAGTTCTGGACCCAGAATATCAACGCATAAGCGGTACCCAACTGTCTTTCGGGAATAATTTTTGGAACCGATGGCCACATCGCCGAAGGGACCAGCGAGAAGCCGATACCGAGAATCAGGATTAACACAATCGAAATCAGCCAGTGGTTGAGGAAAGGTATCGAGAACATGGTATGTACAAAAATCAGCAAGGCTGCACCAATAATCATAATGGTTGCCCCTTTGCCCTTACGGTCGTAAAGACTGCCGAAGAATGGGGTAAGAAGAATCGTACCGAAAGGCAGCATGGCCGGTATTGTCCCGGCCAGCGACTCATCCACGCCAAATTTGTTGACCATCAGGTCGGCGGCATATTTCAGGAACGGGAATACTGCCGAGTAGAACAGAACACAAAGAATGGCAATGTACCACCATCCTTTGTTGGTGATGATGGAAAAAATATCAGATATTTTGAACGCTTCTTCTTCGCTTTTTTCCTCTTCGGCTTCCGACTCGTCCAATTTTTTATCCATGAAAACATAAACGACGAAAGAGAGGAAGCCAATAATCAACATAATCAGACAGACCAGAATCGGCCTCGAAATGCTAACCATTCCAAACGCCTTGGCAAGCGGTACCGATGTCGATAGTGCCAATGCCGTTCCCAAACGGGCTGTAGCCATCTCCAGCCCCATGGCTAAGGCCAGCTCTTTCCCTTTGAACCATTTGACAATGATTTTGGAAACGGTAATACCGGTAACCTCAATCCCAACGGCAAAAATGGCAAAACCCAGCGATGCCATAAATACCTGGGCTTTAACATCAAATAGAATAAAATTCCAGACTACACCATCCAACGAGTGGGTCGAAACGGCCCAATATTTTAATGCGGTACCGGCAACCATTATCATCGTAGCCATTAATCCGGTGAACCGTACCCCCATCTTATCCAGAATGACACCACCGATAATCAACATCAGCAAAAAGACATTGAACCAACCATAAGCACTGTTGAAGAACCCAAAATCGGAGCTGTCCCAGCCCATATGACCTTCCAGCAACCCTTTTAGCGGAGCCATTACGTCTGTAAGAAAATACCCGGTCAACATGGTAAAAGCCACTACGGCAAGCGCCAACCAACGGGCAGTTTTTGAATCTCTCAATGATTTTCTGATTGCCTCAGTCATAATTTGTGTTGTTTTTAGTGTTAAAAAAATAGGCTGCAAGATAATCAAAAGTTAATAAACCGATTATGGATAATTGGCCGGTATCATTTATTATTTTGATGAATCTTTGGTTTCAGGTCAAAAAGAAAGAGCAAAAATTCTTCTGCTCTTTCTTACTTATGGTCGATACTTGTCAGTAGGTCATAATATTTTTGATGGCGCCTGTTGTGGGGTGAAATTCAATCGTATAATCACCATTCAACAGTCCATCGGGGATTGGGGTAACGCTGCCCAGCTGCCCAAGCGCGAAACGCGATTGAGCTATCACTTCGCTGCCATTGAGCAACCTTACGTTGGCAAAACCGGGTACACGATAGTTAACCCCTTTCGTATGGGTTTCTCCGGCTGCCGGTATCGCCAGTTGGCCGGCTTTCTGGTTGATTCCATCCAGGGGTTCGAGTTCGAGCATAATGGGCTTGCCCGATACATTGTTCTCTGGAAGTACACCTGCCGATGGCGAAAAACGGAATGCGACCACGGCATTGCTCCCTTTGCCCTGCGGAACCACCTCGAAAGTATAGCTGTATTTGGCCTTGAACGTTTTCCCTGTAAAAAGGGCCACGTAATTTTCGATGATGTTATCGAGTTCTTTGACCATTACCTTGTAGGCATCGCCATCCGGCGGAAGTTTATCGTAGTTGGCGGCCAGCGCGAGTGCCTTGCGTTTTCTCAACTTCAGAATGTCTTTGGCGGCTTCGGCTGCTTTCTCTTCGAACGATTTGAACTTGGTGCCGGCCTGAACGATTGAATCTTTCTCGGCCAGGAACGAATGCATCGAAACGTCGTCCCAAACCTGTAGCGGGACCTTCAGCTTGGGCGTAAAATCTGAGGTATAAACTTTTTCGCTGCCTGTTTTTACTTCGCTGTTGATACCGGCCAGGATACCGCTTTCGGTCAGGCTTAAAAGTGAAGCGACCGAACCACTGGCTTTGTACACTTCCGTTGGGTCGGGTTCGCCAAAGGTCTCCATTTTCACCCCTGTAAAGCTCCAGTTGTCGTAATCGGTCGCCGAGGAACCTTTGATTCCCAAATATTTTTGGGCATAATCGGCATAAGGGCCTCGGAAGTATTTTTCCTGCTCGACCTCTACCGTGATTCGAATGCCGGTACGGGGAAGCGAATAAATAACTCCTCCGGCTACAACTCCCAACTCGTTTGCTGTCTTCTTTTTATCATTTTTCGAAGTTTGGGCTACCGATGGGAAAGTCAATGCCGCAATCATAACGAATAGTGTAATGAATCTCATTGTTATCATTTTTTAAATTGAACGTTACCGGAAATTTTTGTTACCGGCTTATCAATAATCGGGACAGTTTAGAATAGCGAACTCAAAATTGACGGTTTTTTTCGGCTTTTCCAAACATCTTTCTTTTCAGGTGTGCAAAAGCTTTGCCAAGATTATCGGCAATGTCGCCGGCCATCAGTGCTTCGACCGAGTTTTCTTCGACCCAAAGGTCGGCCGAAAGTCCGTGCAGGTACACACCCAGCCGGGCGGCATCTTTAGGTGGATAGCCCTGCGAAAGCAGCGAGAGCAGAATCCCGGTCAGCACATCGCCACTGCCTGCCGTTGCCATTCCCGGATTACCGGTGCTGTTGAACCATGTTTCGCCATCGGGCGAAACGACGGCTGTATGGGCCCCTTTCAATACCACTATCACCCGGTAGCGCTGCGCGAAAGCAATGGCTTGCTGCAACCGCTCCAAATCGGTAGCCGCTTTTTGGCCGGTCAACCGTTCAAATTCCGTCGGGTGAGGGGTCAGGATATCGTTGGGTTGAAGAAATTCAAGCCAGTCGGGATGTTCAGCCAAAATATTCAATGCGTCGGCATCGAAAACCAACTGTGCCCCGCACCGTTTCAACAGGCCAAAAAAGGTGGCTGCCGTGGCCTCCGATTTTCCCAGCCCGGGCCCAATCCCTACAGCCCGATAACCGGGATAGCTATCGGGATCAGTCGAGGGGATGTCGGTAATATAGTTGGCGTTGGGGTCGATGCTGACCATTGCTTCGGGCAGGGCCGTTTGTACAATGGCTACCCCGCTTTGTGGCAGATGCAGCGTTAAAAGGCCGGCACCAGCCCTCAGTGTGGCGCGTGCAGCCAATAGTGCAGCCCCCATTTTGCCCCGGCTGCCGGCTATCAGCAACGAATGTCCGAAATGGCCTTTGTGGGCAAACTTCTTTCTTTCGATAAGTAACGAGCGGGCTACAGTGTCATCGGTGAAAAACCATGGGGTTATTGTTTGGGCTATTGTTGCCGTATCGAGCCCTATAGGCAGGATCTCCCACTTTCCGACAAAATCATCATTCTCCCGAAACATAAAACTAAGTTTCGGAAACTGGAATGAAAGGGTATAGTTGGCTTTCACTACATTGTCGGCCATTGGGTTACGGCTCTCTTCGCCCATTAGTCCCGAAGGGATATCTATCGATACAACCTGCGCCGGCGAAGCATTGATAAACTGCACTACCTGAGCGGCGAAACCGGCCAGCGGGCGTTTCAGTCCAGAACCGAAAAGCCCGTCGACAATTAAATCGTAATCCGATAAATCGACCCACGGGTCATTACCGGTTATCTTCTTAACCGAAATGTTCTGAAGTGTTTCAACCTTTTTGAGATTCAGCTGATAAAGGGCACTGGTTGTCCGTCCCAATTCGGGAATATAGAGGTCGACTGGCCATGAGCAGAGCGCCAGCAACCGGGCCACAACAAGCGCATCGCCACCGTTGTTTCCCGGGCCGGCCACAACGGCTACCATGGTGCCGGGTGCGAAACGGGCAATAATCCAATCGGCAACAACCATCGAGGCGCGTTCCATTAAACCGGCCTCCGAAATAGGCTCACAAGCCATGGTCGAAGCATCGATTTCAGCGATTTGGCGGGTTTCAAAAATCTTCATTGTTGCTCAATATGGTTTCCATTTCAAATTTATGAAAAATTAATCGGGCAGTGCCAATCCGGTTGCGATTAAAGCCAAATGCTTCATTTTGTTCGGAAACCATATTCTTGGTATCCCCTGCAATAGCTATTTCGCTGATTGATTGACTTAAATCATACATCTCCCATCGGAAATTGAATAAAAAGTTGTATATATTTGCCCGTATAAATAATTTAATACAGCTAATTATATGTTAAAAGGTCACCCAAAAGGATTGATTGGAGCGGCGTTGTCCAATATGGGCGAACGTTTCGGATTCTACATTATGATGGCCATCCTGTTGTTGTTTTTGAACAATAAATTTGGCTTCGCAGGCTCCGAGGGGGCTATTATCTACTCGGTGTTTTATGCCCTGATTTACGTTCTCGCGTTAGTGGGAGGGATTATAGCCGACAGGACCAAAAAGTACAAATCGACCATTATGACCGGTTTGGTACTCATGTCGCTGGGTTATGTGCTGTTAGCCATCCCAACCCCTACACCGGTTCAAAATATGCCATTGACCCTGACCATGACGTTTCTGGGGTTATTTTCAATCGCATTCGGTAACGGATTGTTTAAAGGCAACTTACAGGCAGTAGTCGGTCAGTTGTACGACAATAAGGAGTATTCCGATAAAAGGGAGACCGGTTTTCAGATTTTCTACATGTTTATCAATATTGGTGCAATGGTAGCCCCGTTGATGGCTGTCGGTTTGCGCAACTGGTGGGTGTCCAGCAACGGTTACCAGTTTAATGCAGACCTCCCGGCACTTTGTAACGAATATATCAACGGAACGATATCGCCCGAAGCGGCTCAGCGCTTCTCTGAACTGGCCACTCAGGCAGGGAACACTTCGTCCGACTTAGCCGCTTTTGCCAGCCAATACCTGAATATTTTTATGACTGGTTATCACTATTCATTTGCGATTGCCATTTTCGCCATGCTGATCTCGCTGGCGGTTTTCGTGTCAACTAAAAACCAGTTGCCCGATCCGGCTGCCAAAGTGAAAAGCAAAGGCGATGCACATGCCGTGCAAATGGATGCCAAAGAGGTTAAACAGCGCATTTATGCCCTGCTGGCCGTTTTTGGCGTGGTTATCTTCTTCTGGTTTTCGTTCCACCAAAACGGGCAAACCTTGACCCTTTTTGCCAACGATTATACCCGTTTGCTGAAATTAGACCTTGGGTTTACCACGCTCGAAGGGGCTGAAGTGTTTCAGGCATTCAACCCATTTTTTGTCGTATTCCTTACTCCTGTCATTATTGCCCTTTTTGGTTGGCTTAAATCAAAAGGCATGGAAATCTCTACTCCGAAAAAGATTGCTTTTGGGATGGGGATTGCAGCTGTCGCTTTTGCCGTAATGGCAATCGGTTCTTTCGGTTTACCCGGGGCTGCCGAAAGAAAAGCCATGGGCGGATTGACCGACCAGTTGCGCGTAACCCCTTTCTTACTGATTGGTACTTACCTGATTTTAACAGTGGCTGAGTTGTTTATCAGCCCGCTGGGAATTGCTTTTGTATCGAAAGTGGCTCCGCCGCAATATCAGGGTATCATGCAGGGACTTTGGCTTACGGCCACCGCCCTTGGAAACCAGTTGCTCTTTATTGGCGTAATATTTTATAACTCGATTCCGGTTTGGGCTACCTGGATTATTTTTGTCGTAGCCTGTGCCATTTCTATGTTTACCATGTTGTTTATGATAAAATGGCTCGAAAGGGTAGCCAAATAATCAAACAAAATTGTGGTTTGAAAATATAAAGGGAGCTTCGGCTCCCTTTTTTTTATCGAATGGTTTAAGGCCTGTCGAATCATGCGGTATCGCTTTGTACCAACCGGTTTTCAGGATATACCATCAGCCTGAAAACGGAACAATTCTCCTCTCGGTTTGTGATTGCTGCTGTTCAAGCCCGAATCATCGTTATATCTTATATATATTTTTTATGTATCTTATGTGTATCTTGTGTGTATCTTGTGTGTATATTG